>JADINF010000138.1 GCA_017694145.1 Candidatus Stercoripulliclostridium pullicola | reverse complement strand
GCAGGTGCGTAAAAATGACGGTTTCAAGCCCGAAAAGCGGAATAAGCTTTGCGATAAAATACGAAGTTATCCACATTAAAAAGAGTTTGCGCGGTAGCTCCGCCTAAAGGCGCGCCCGTCACGTAAAAGTGAAAGGAATGTAGGGATAAGAAGGCAGGCAGAACAGCATTCGGTATATGGGCTGAATCGCGGTGTTTATCACCGAAGTAATTGCCGAAAGCGGATCCAAACAAAGCCGAAACACTGCAAGAAGGACAGCCAAAAGAAGCGTGAAAAACAAAAAATATGTGGATAACTCGGAATTGTTTCACGTGAAACAACGCTTGCGAATGACCGTGACAAAGATAAATCAGAAAAGAAAACAGGCAAGAAAACCGCATAATATTGAAGAAAAACCGCAAAAATTTACAAACCAAAAGAGAATAGCGTTTCATTTCTACCGTAGAAAAGGGAAAGGGGACGAGGAGAAAGAGGAAGCGGAATGAGAGCCGTGACTCCCGGTCGGGCGGTGCGGAGCGGCAGTGCATAAAGTATAACTAAAGAAGGGCGGAGGAGAGGACGAGCTTCACAAACCGCAAGGCGCGCGAGCTTAACTGACCGCAAGTCGCGTAAGCGGAGCGCCGCCTTCGCTGCAGGGCATGAAGCCTGGCGATCTTATCCGGGCGCGACGAATAAGGCGGTAAGGCAACTGCGCGCGGCATAAATGTTCCATATGGAACGAAGAAAAAACAAGGAGAAAGGCGCAGTTTTTATCGGGTTTCCGCGCGCATATCACCCGAAAAATTTTTGACCGAAGAAGTGTCGGAAAACGCACAATTTTAGCCTGAAATCGATGAAAATCACGCGTTTTAAGGGGTGAAAAAAGGCATGCGGAAACTTCTTCCGAATATTCCAAGCGTATAAGTGTTCCACGTGGAACACAAATTTCGATAGAAAAACATATTAAATTTGAGCTGATTTTTGGCAGATTTCAGAAAATGCTTGATTTTGTGCTGTACGCAACCGTAAGCCGATATTGTCCCGTTTATGGTACAGCAATTCGGGCTGAAAATTCGGCGATTCCGGACGGAATTCACGTGAAAAATGCGGAAATATTTCTTTTCGCTATCCGTTTGTCGTTGAATACGCGCGAAAGCTTTTCGGAGCGACTGCCTTTTTCCGTTGTTTTCGGGTATTGCTTATGGGAACCGGCAGAAAGTTTAGATCGGAGAAGGTTTCGTCCGCCGGGCGGAGCAGAAACATATATTCGAGTGCGCTTTTTCGGCGCGGATTCGTTTAGCGGTGCGTTTTTGTGTGTTTTTTAATTTCGGGCGTATTTCTTCGGGCGCGCGGCGCGTTATGTTCTATGTTTCCGGACGCATGCCTTGGAAGCGCAATTCGCTTTAACGGTAAATACCCTTTTTCGGGAGCGGTTTTTTTGAGAGCGTGCGGTGGCGGTTCGGAAACTTTATAAAAAAGCGCCCCCGTAAGGGCGCTCTCCTTAATGCCCGACAACAGCTTTATTCGAAGCAGAGTATCCTGAACGCTTCCTTGTATATATCGTACATTTTGCGGAACGAGTCGAGCGGTATACGCTCGTCCCGCATGTGAATGTATGACTTTTCGCCCGGGAATATCGGACCGAAAGCCACTCCGCAAGGAAGTACTCTCGCGTAGGTCGCGCCCCCTATCGCTATGGGGCGGGCGTCTTTGTCGCCGGTTACGTTTTTGTATGCCGCAAGAAGTCCCTTGACGAGCGGGTGATCTTCGGGAACGAAAAGGGGATCGTGCGAGTTTTTGAGCGTGATACGCCCTTCGGGAAGGGCTTTAACGAGTTTAGCGGCTATTTCGTCGCGCGACGCGCTTATCGGATAACGTATATCCGTTTCGACGATGAGCTTACCGCCTTCCGTTCTCGCAGCTCCCGCATTCAGGGTAAGAGCTCCGGACTCTTTGTCCGATGAGGCTATTCCCGCGCCCGAGCCGTCGCTTGCGGAGAATATTCTATAGAGCTTTTCCGAGTATTCCGACGTCGCGGAGAGTATCGACAGGAGCGCGGTCAAAGCGTTTACGCCGCTTTCGGGCGAACTTCCGTGCGCGCTCACCCCGCGCGTCACTATCCTTATGACGTTTCCGTTTCGTTCCGTTTCCGCACCCGCCTTGCGCGCGGCTTCTTCGAGCTTAGCCGAATATTCCGCTTCCGCCGCGGCGTGATCGGGAACGATATTCGCGCGCGTTCCCGACTTCAGCGCGATAAGCTTGTCCGGCAGGGGAAGCTCCACGGAATAGAACGCGACGCCTTTTTCGCAGTTGATGACCGGAAAGTCGGCGTCCGGCGAAAAACCTTCCGCGGGCATTTCTTCACGCGCCTTGTATGCGTCCATACACTTCCAGCCGCTTTCCTCGTTCGTGCCGAGGATAAAACGAAGGCGTTTTTTCGGTTTGCGCCCTTCGTCGAGAAGCTCGAGAGAGGCGAAGAACGCGGCTACGGCGGGACCTTTGTCGTCCTCCGCGCCCCGCCCCCACAAGGCTCCGTCGGCTATTTCGCCGCCGAAAGGGTCGTGGCTCCAACCCTCGGTAACGGGCACCACGTCAAGGTGATTCAGTACCCCGAAAAGCGGTTTATCTTTATCGCCGATCTCGGCGTAACCGTAATATCCGTCGCCGTTAAATGTGCGGAAACCGTTGTTTTCCATAACGCCGAGCATGTAGTTCAAGGCGTTTGCGACGCCTTTACCGAAAGGCGCGCCGCAAGCGGGCTCGCCCTCAACGGAATTGAAACGGATGAGTTCCCGAAGACATTCCACGGCTTCGTCGAAGCGATCCATAATACCTCCTGTCTTTCTCGAAGGGAAAAATTATATAAATATTATACACACTTCGGCGCGGATGTGTTATTATTTATTTCGTAAAGCGGTAAGGAATTACGGCGAAAATTGTAACCGGAGCGGGGAAAATCCGAATGGGAGCGGGCAGAAGACAAAGAGTGAGGGAAAAGGTGCATCTTAACGGTATCGCGGGGCTTGCGCCGCACGAGATACTGGAATTCATGCTCTACCCGTACGTGCCGCAGAAAGATACCGTACCGATAGCGCATGCGCTTCTCGACGAATTCGGCACGCTGGACAACGTATTGCACGCGACGGAAGAGGCTTTGCTCACGGTACCGGGAATGCCCAAACTCGCGGCGCTCACGTTCCCGCAGTTACGTCATATAATCGCGCGAGCCGCGACGGACGCCGCGGTCGATCGCGGGAAGATAACGGACGCGGTCTCCGCGGCAAAGTATTTCAACGCGATGATAGGCGGGGAGAAGGTGGAAAAGACGGTGGCGGTGTTCCTTACGAACAGGGGTAAGATCATCTGCGCCCGCGAGCTCAACTCCGGAACTCCGGTGGAAACGGACGTTGAGATACGCAAGATAGCTTCCGCAGCACTCAATACAAACGCCGCGGCGGTCATATTGGGACACAATCACCCCTCGGGCGACGTGACGCCGTCGGAAGCGGATATATCGAGCACCGAATTTCTGGGGAAAATGTTGCGCCCGTTGGGCGTTGCGCTCCTCGATCACCTCGTCGTATCGGGGAACAAATATCACAGCATGTTGCGCGGAGGCTCTTTCCGGGAACGCGTAGGCAGGGGCTCCCTGAACGAAGCGGGCGCGCCGTTCACGTACGACGCCGAAGAAAAGGATATGCAAAAATAAACCGGCAGAAAGCCGGTTTTCTCGAAGTTATTTGAGCGAAGCGGAAATATATTCGTTGACCGCGCGGGCGACGGCGGAGGCGAGCGTAAGCCTGTAGCCGTCGTCTGTAAGGAGTTTTTCGTCTTCCGGGTTGGAGAGGAAGCCGCATTCCACTATCGCCGCCGGATAGGAAGTGCAGTTCAGAATGTAATAATCGCCGCCGAGCGCCGAATAAGTCCTGCCCGTTTTTTCCGAATTAAGCTTATTGAGCGCGTTCTGTACCGTCGCGGCGAGCGCTTTTCCCTCGGTCGAGCCCGCCGAGTAGAATACCTGCGCGCCCCTTCTCGACGAGGAATGGAATTTGTTGCAATGAATGCTTATAACGCATAGCGGTCGGGTCGCCGCGATGACGTCGCGGCGTCTTTGCATTTCCTCGCGTTTGTTGTAGAGCGCCGTTTCTTCGCTCTCTTTAACGGCGCCGGCTTCGCCTTCGTCGTTGCGCGTAAGCACCGTTTCGTAGCCGAGAGCGTTCAGTTCGTTTGCGACTAATCGGGCAACCGTAAGATTGATTTCGGCTTCCGTAACACCGGTATTTACGCCCGTTACGCCTCCGTCCGCGCCGCCGTGACCGGCGTCTATCACGATAACTTTGCGTATTCCCGGCGAATATGCCGCGGCGAGCGCGAAGCCGAGCGCGGTGAGCGCCGCCGCGACCAGCAGGACGATCGCCGTTGTCCACAATACTTTTTTTCCGATAACGATCAGCATAATCTTCTCCACGCGCCGGAAGGTTCCCCGTCGGGTATCCGTAGGGCGACTTTAAGTCATATTTCGACATTCTCCGCAAACGGTTATCCACAAAGAAAGCGGCTTTTCCACAGAGTTGTCCACAATATTCTATGCGTCGGGGCGGCGTTTATGACCGGGATAGGCGAAATTCCTCACGGACTGCTTCGCGCTATTATAGCGGCGTTTTGCTTGACAGCGGTACGCTTTTACATTATAATACTTAAGCGCGTTTTCTTTTACGCGCGTATAAAAAGTAACAAATCCATCAAAAATCGAGGAGTATATCATCATGAAAAGAACCTATCAACCCAAGAAAAGACAAAAGAGCAAAGTCCACGGCTTCCGTCAGAGAATGTCCACCAAGGGCGGCAGAAAAGTGCTTTCCCGCCGCAGAAGAAAGGGCAGAGCCGTCATCTCCGCGTAATGCAGAGAGCCTACCGACTTAAAAAGAACGCCAGTTTCAGCTACGTTTATCGCAAAGGTCAGTCTTACGCGCACCCTCTTCTCGTTCTCGAGTTCGTGCCCGCCAAAGGTATCAAAGTCGGGGTGAGCGTAAGCAAAAAGGTAGGCAAAAGCGTCGTAAGAAATCTTGCCAAAAGAAGGATATACGAAAGTTTCGCCCGGCTGATACCGGAGATCGAAGGCGAATATACCTACGTCGTGGTGGCGCGGAGCGCCGTCGCGGAGGCGTCCTTCGCCGAGATAAGCGAAGCCCTCCGTTCCCTGCTCGTCAAAGCGGGACATATCGCAGCCGATGTTTAAGCGCATAGCAAAAATATTGATACTCGGTTACAAGAAAGTGCTTTCGCCCGTAACGGGCAGGGATTGCATTTACACGCCGACTTGTTCGATGTACACGCTAGACGCCATCAATAAATACGGTTTGACGGTAGGATGCTGCAAAGGCTTTGCGCGTATCCTTAGATGCAATCCTTTCCGCAGGGGAGGTTTCGACCCCGTCAAAGAAAATTTGAGAGGTGCCGCAAAATGGACTTTATGAGTCTGGCAACAGAACTTAACCTTATCGGTAAACTCGTCTATAACGTCCTTTACAAATGGGTGTTGTCCTGGGGCGTGGAAAGCGAGCTTATCGGACCTTTCGCGTTGACGGTCATCGTGTTCACGGTGATACTTACGCTCATCACGATGCCTCTGGACGTGTGGCAGAAGATCATTTCGAGAAGCAACGCCCGCAAAATGGAGGCGATGAAGCCCGAACTCGAAAAGGTCAACAAGCTTTACGAAGGCGATAAGGCGATGCTTATGCAGAAGCAGCGCGAGCTGTATTCCAAATATAAGTATTCCGCAACGAAAGCCTGCCTGCCGATGATAGTGACGATGGTCTTGTTCCTCGTCGTTTTCGGCGGCTTCAATTCGGCGGTAAAGCATTATAACAGCGTGGTCTTCGACGATCTTCAGAACGTGTACGAAACCACCTATTCCGCAAGCTATAACGAAGCCGTGGCGGGCGGACTGGGCGCGGAGGAAGCGGTTACGGCAGCCACGGCTGCCGCGGAGAACGCCGTCGTCGAAGCGTATAAGCCCGAAAAATTCCTGCTCACGCAGAACATATTCATGCCCGACACCTGGGCGGACCCCGTTCCCGACGCGTCCACTTACGCCGGTACCGGCATGGGTAAACTCGGAATAACCGACGTCGATTCGGCGGTCTACGAGAAGGTGATGAAGCCTCTCATCGATAAATACAACGTGACCGAGAAAGGCAAAAGCGCGTGGAACGGGTATCTGATTTTACCTGTTCTGGTACTCGTATTGAGCTTTGTATCGTCCAAGCTTATTAAGTCGCCCGAACAGCCGCAGATGGCGGGGCAGAGCGAGGAACAGGTCAAAATGCAGCAGAGCCAGATGAAGATGATGGCGTTCGTTATGCCCGTGATAATGGGCGTGTTCTCGCTTTTCTACAGCACGGCGTTCTCGCTGTACATGTTCATCAGGAGCTTTTTGAATCTCGCGTTCAACCTGACCTGGAATATCGTTCAGAAGAAGCGCGACGCTGAGGAGCGCGACAGGATAATGAGCACTACCGTGAAAAAATAACGCGGGAAAAGGGGGAAACGGGATAAAAGGAGTAAGCGATGAAGAAAGATAACGTATTTGAAGGTTCGAGCGTACAGGACGCGATAGAAAAGGGACTCGCGGCGCTCGGCATAACCGAAGAGGAAGCGGAGATAAGGGTTAAAAGCAAAGGGGGACTTTTCACGAAACCCAGCGTGGTGATAACCGTAAAAGAAAAAATCGAAACCGAAGCGGGCGACGTTGAAGAAGAAAAGGTAACGGTCGAGGAGGAAGCCGTCGAAGAAAGCGGAAAAGCCGCGCTTACCGAAGAAGAATGCGCGGCGGCGGAAGAAAGAGTCCGTGCGTTTATAGACGGTCTGCTCGAAGAGATGAGGCTCGATTGCACCGCCGAAGTCACCCGCGAAGGCGAGGAGATAGACGTCCGCATAAGCGGAAAAGGAGCAGGCTCGATCATAGGCTACAGAGGCGACGTGCTCGACGCCGTTCAATATATGGCGTTATGGATAGCGAACAATTCCGTCAAGGAGTTCATAAGGGTTTCGCTCGACGCCGAAAATTACCGCAAGAAGAGAAACGAAACTCTTACAAATCTCGCGATGAGGCTCGCGCGCAAAGCGGCGCGTACCGGGAGAAGGGTTTCGCTCGAATCGATGAATCCTTTCGAAAGGCGCGTGATACACACCGCGCTTCAGAACGACAAATTCGTTCGTACCGAATCGGAAGGGGAAGGAAGTTACCGTCACGTCGTGATAATTCCCAAGAACGAAAACGCGCCCAAGGCGCGCAGACCGAGGGAATCCTCTTACGGCGAAACGCCGCAGATGACGTACGGGACGAGCGCCAAATTCCGTAAAAAAGGAGCGGTCAAGACCAAGACTTACGGCGCGCCTTCCAAAAAACCTTATTAATAAAGCGTTTCCGAAATGAAGGACACGATAGTGGCGCCTGCGACCGCGGCGGGGACCGCGGCGGTAGGTATAATCAGATTGAGCGGCGAAAACGCGCTCCCTATCGCGGCGAAGGTATTTTCCGCGAAGGGCTGGAGCGCGCGGGAAGCGGAACCGTATAAAATGTATCTCGGCAAGGCGGATGCCGGTAAATTCGCGGACAAGGCGTTTTGTATGTATTGCAAAGCGCCTAAATCGTATACCGGAGAGGACGTCGTCGAATTCCATTTGCACGGCGGCAAGGTCATAACGGAAGGGCTTATGCGAAGGCTCGTCGCTTTGGGAGCGCGACCCGCGCTTCCCGGCGAATTCACGAAACGCGCCTATCTCAACGGGAAGCTCGATCTTGCCGAAGCTGAAGGAATAGAGGATATGATCTTCGCGGGCTCGGAAGCGGAAGCCATGCAGGCGTATCGCATGATGGGCGGCGAAGTAAGCAAGGGTATAGAGCGGGTTAAGAAGCTTTTGCTCGAAGCCGCGGCGAATATCGACGCCGTGCTCGATTATCCCGAGGAGCTCACCGAGGACAACGCGCCCCTCATACGCGCCGCTCTCACGCGCGCGAAAGAAGAGCTTGACGGGCTTTACGAGGGGAGCAAGAACAGAAGGCTTCTGAAAGAGGGCGCGAGCCTTGTGCTCGCGGGACTCACGAACGTCGGCAAATCGAGCCTGATGAACGCCCTGCTCAAAGACGACCGCGCTATCGTGACGGACATAGCGGGCACGACGCGGGACGTATTGAGGGAGAGCTTCGAGCTCGAAGGAGTGACGGTCAACGTGTCGGATACGGCGGGAATCCGCGAAGGGAACGACGAAGTGGAAAGAATAGGTATATCGCGCGCGGAACGCGCGATAGAGGGCGCGGATCTCGTGCTGTTCGTGACCGACCTTTCCGTTCCGGAGAGTGAGGAAGAACGGGCGCTGTATGCAAAAATAAAGCACAAAAAGCATATCCGCGTGGCGAATAAAGGCGACGAGGCGCGTTATCCGCGCGAGTGCGACATCGTAACGGAAGCGAAAACGGGCGGCAATATCGACGCGCTGACGGCGCTTATAAGCGAAAAACTGGAACTTAAAAAGCGGTTGGAAACGCCGATACTTACCCGCGAAAGGCAGATATACGCGGTAAAAGCGGCGGCGGAGCACGTTCGGGCGGCGCTCGAAACGATGGACGCAACGGGGCTCGACTGCCTTGCCGTGGACGTGAAAGCGGCGTGGGCGGAGCTTGCGGCGCTGACGGGAGAGGACGTCGCGGAGAGCGTGGTGGACGAAATTTTCTCGAGATTTTGCGTAGGTAAATAGCAGTGGACACGGTATACGACGCGATAGTGATAGGCGCGGGGCACGCGGGAGCGGAAGCGGCGCACGTACTTGCAAAAACGGGCAAAAAGACTTTGCTTTTGTCGCTGTCTTTGGAGGCGGTGGCTTTTATGGCGTGCAATCCGAACGTCGGCGGCACGGCGAAAGGGCACCTCGTGAAGGAGGTGGACGCGCTGGGCGGCATAATGGGCGAAATAGCGGACAAAGCGACGATACAGCGGAGAATGTTGAACGAGGGCAACGGACCGGCGGTACACAGCCTGAGGGCGCAGGTGGACAAGAACCTCTATCACCGACTGATGAAACAGCGGCTCGAGCGCACCGCAGGTCTCGACATAACGGAAGCGGAAGCCTCGGAGATACTCGTCGAAAACGGCGAGGTCACGGGAGTCAGGACGGCGCTCGGCAAAATTTACCGCGCGCGGGCGGTGGTGCTTGCCACGGGCGTATATCTCGACGCGAGGATAATAACGGGCGAATACGTGCGCGCGACGGGGCCTGCGGGCTTCATGAAAAGCTCGGCGCTTACCGGAAGTCTTATCGCGTTGGGGCTCGACATAAGACGTTTCAAAACGGGCACGCCCATGCGCATATTGTCGTCTTCGATAGATTATTCGGTAATGGAAGTGCAGCCCGGAGAAGAGGGCTTACCGACATTTTCGACGCTCACCGAAGGCAAGGTGCGCAACGATATGAACTGCTGGCTCACGTACACGAACGCGCTGACCCATAAAATCATATTGGACAACCTCGATCGCGCGCCGATGTATAACGGCGAGATAAGCGGCGTGGGACCGCGCTATTGCCCTTCGATAGAGACCAAGGTGGTGCGCTTCGCGGATAAGGAAAGGCATCAGGTATTCATAGAGCCCGAGGGCGCGGACACCGAGGAAATGTACGCGCAGGGTTTGAGCACTTCCCTTCCTTACGACGTGCAGGAAGAGATGGTACATTCGATACGCGGGCTCGAGAACGCGAAGATCACGCGCTACGGCTACGCGATAGAGTACGACTGCCTTAACCCCCTCGAACTGAACGCCGCGCTCGGCGTGAAAAAATACAAAGGGCTTTATTCGGCGGGTCAGATAAACGGAAGCAGCGGGTACGAAGAGGCGGCGGCTCAGGGACTCGTAGCGGGTATAAACGCCTCGCGTTACCTCGACGGAAAAGAGCCTTTCGTAATGCGCCGCGACTGCTCGTACATAGGCGTCCTCATCGACGATCTGGTAACGAAAGGAACGGAAGAACCTTACCGAATGATGACCTCGCGCGCCGAATACAGACTGCATTTACGGCAGGACAACGCCGACCTGAGGCTCACCGCGAAAGGGAGAGAGCTCGGCACGGTAGACGACGAAAGGTATTCCAAATATTTGCATAAGGTTGCCGAAATAGAGGAAATACGCAAAGAACTCAAACGCCGTTATAAGCCGGAAGAGGTGGCTGAAGTATTCGCGGCGAAAGGCGAGAGCGTGCCGAAAGCGAGCATAAGCGGCGAGGAGATATTGCGGCGCGGAAGGCTTAACGGAAGCGATCTCATAGCGATAGACGACGGATTCGCGAAGTACTCCTACGACGCATTTTTCAACGTGGCTACCGAGATACGGTACGAAGGGTATCTCGTCAAGGAACAGCGCACGATACGCGAAGCTCAACGCATGGAAGAGAAGAAGCTTTCGCCCGACATAGACTATTCGGCGATAGAGGGTATAAGGCTCGAGGCAAGGCAGAAGCTCGATGCGGTGAAGCCTCTGACGGTGGCGCAGGCGGCGCGCATAAGCGGGGTGAATTCGGCGGACGTAACGGTACTTCTTCTGTGGCTAAGAAAGCGCGAAGCGGCGAAAGCCGTAAGCGCGAAAAGCGAAGAGAACGGAAAGGACGGCGAATAAACGCAACGCGACGACGGCTCGGAAGAGCCGTTTTTTTTAAGTCGGGTATTGAAAAAAGGCGCGGGAAATAGTAAAATCCGAATATACCGTTTTTGCGGGAGGCGCAGGAGATGAAGGAACTCGAAGGAATGAAAGTAATAGTCGCGGGAGCGGGCATAGGCGGGCTCGCGGCGGCGAAGGAGCTCGGCAAAGCGGGCGCGGAGGTGACCGTTTACGAGAGGGCGGATTCCGTAGACGAAATGCGTTATCCGTGGCACGACGACGTTCAGCCGGAAGCTTTCGCGCGGGCGGGGCTCGACGTGCCCGAAGGGAGTTTCCGCAAGAAAAACTGGACGTTCGTTACACCCGACGGCGCGGTGCGCCGCATGTACGAAGCCGAAGAAAAGGCGGATTTTTCGGTATGGAGAAGGG
>JADINF010000137.1 GCA_017694145.1 Candidatus Stercoripulliclostridium pullicola | reverse complement strand
CTTTGGGATCGAAGCTGCCCGCGCCGCGCACCGCTTTCAGATAGGTTTCGGATACCACGTCTTCGGCAAGGCTTCTGTCGCGCACATAGGCGCGCGCCATAGAGAGAAGATATCCCGAAGTAAGCTCGTACAACGAACCGAGGGCGCGTTTGTCGCCCTGCGCTATTTTTACTATGAGCGCGTTCGTTTTGCGTACGAGTTTGTCCATAGCCGTAGTTTACTAAAGCGCGTTACTTTTGTCAAGGGCCGTTAATTTACTTTACCGTAGCGCCGCCTTGTGCTATAATATTTTGAACTAAAGGAGAAATTCGGTATGAATCTGGTCAGTCGCTATCTCGAAAGAACGGAATTCAAGGATTACGAAGATTACCACGCTAATCTCAGATACAAACCCGTCGAAAAATTCAATTTCGCTTACGACGTCGTAGACGAATACGCCCGCCTTTGCCCCGACAAGAAAGCCATAGTCTGGTGCAATAACCACGGCGAAGAACGCATAATCACTTTCGGCGAGCTTTCGGCGCTTTCGAACAGGCTCGCGAATATGCTTCGCGCAAAAGGTCTTAAGAAGGGCGATTTCGTCATGACTATGCTCAACCGCCGTTACGAGTATTACCTCGTCAACGTCGCTTGCTGTAAGCTCGGCGTCGTGCTTATCCCCGCGACTTACCTTCTTACCGTCAAGGACATAGCGTACCGCTGCAATAACGCCGACGTCAAAGCGTTGTTTGCGATAAACGAGGACGAAGTCATAGATTATATCAACGAGGCGGAGCCGAAGTGCTCCACGCTCCGATATAAATTCACGATAGGCGAACGCGAAGGCTATCTCGATATGGATACCGAGATGATGAAGTATTCCGACGTGCTCGAACTTACGGACGAGGAACGCCCCGCGCTTCACGACACGATGATGGTGTATTTCACTTCAGGCACAACCGGACAGCCCAAAATGGTCATGCACGACTTCAAATATCCTCTGGGACACATAATGACCGCTTATTACTGGCAGGCGGTAGTGGACGACGGGATACACTTCACGATGGCGGAATCGGGCTGGGCGAAATTCAGCTGGGGCAAGATATACGGGCAATGGATAGCGGGTAGCGCGGTATTCTGTTACGACTATTACGGCAGGTTCACGCCCACCGACATCCTTCCTCTGCTCTCCAAATACAAGATAACCACCTTCTGCGCGCCGCCCACGATATACCGTTTCCTTATAAGAGAAAATCTCGACGCCTACGACTTCAGCTCTCTTGTGAGCTGTACGACTGCGGGCGAAGCGTTGAACGCCGAAGTTTTCCGTATGTTCAAGGAGCATACGGGGCTGGAGATACGCGAAGGTTTCGGGCAGACGGAGTCGGCGGTCATTCTCGCCAACTTCAGATATTCCAAAGGTATCCCCGGCTCCTGCGGAAAGCCCGATCCCATATACGACCTCATACTTCTGGACGACAACGACGAGATAGTCACCACGCCCGACACGGAAGGAGAGATCGTTATCCGCCTTAAAAAAGACCAGATAGGGTTACTCGTAGGGTATTATAAGGATCCCGAACGCACGGAGAACGCTCTCGGAACGGGATATTACCATACGGGGGATCTTGCCGTATTCGATAAAGACGGCACATATTGGTTCGTGGGCAGGAAGGACGATATAATCAAGTCGAGCGGCTACCGCATAGGACCTTTCGAAGTGGAGTCCGCGCTCATGGAGCACCCCGCGGTACTCGAATGCGCTATAACCGGAGCGCCCGATCCCATTCGCGGTCAGGTGGTCAAAGCGACCATTATCCTCAACAAAGGTTACACTCCTTCTCCCGAACTTACGAAGGACATTCAGAACCACGTCAAGCACGCCACAGCGCCTTATAAATACCCCCGTATAGTGGAGTACGTTACCGAGCTTCCCAAGACGATTTCCGGTAAGATCAAGCGCAAGGACATTCGCCGTTCGTAACCGCAAACGCGTGAGGTTGACGGTTCAATTATATAATGATATAATTGATTTATGGACAAAACTTCTCTCACAATACTCGAATATATAGTCTCCAACGCCCGAGAAGGTCAGGCGACGGTATTCGGTACGGAGGAGCTCGTTTCCGCGTTGCCCGAGGAAAGCGCCGAAGGCGTGAGCGTTATCCCCGTCGTGAAGGAGCTTGCGCTCAACAATCTTATCCGACTCAAGTATTCCGACGGCAAAAACGTCTGCGTAGAACCTCTCGAGAAGGGTATTCTTATCGTCGAAAAGGAGCAGAAACGCGGTTTGTCCGCGGCAATCGAGGACAGATCCCGCAGTATTAAAGGAATAGTGACTTTAAGCCTTTTATGCGGATTCGCGGGAGGGCTAGCCGCGGTATTGATCGCCGTAGCGGTATATTTCGTCGTGAGGGCGTTTGCGTTATGATTTTCAACAAAAAGGAAAGACTACTGATGAACGCGATATACTCCTCGGCTTCCGCGTCGGGGCAGTGTCTCCTTACGCCGCTCGAGATACTTTCGCTCATCCCTTACAAAGCGGATTTCCGCGAGGACGACATCGACAAGACCCTCGAAGCGCTCAAAGTGGACGGATATTTCGCTTACGACAAGGCGCTCCGCAAGGACGAAACGGTCTATTGCATAGTGCTTAAAGAAAAGGGGCTTTCCTACGAGCGCGACAAGCGCACCGCGAAACGCAAAATAATACAGCGCGTAGCTTTGACTATAGCTTTCGCGTTGCTCGGATATTTGATAAAAGTAATAATTTCCGCGATAATAGCGTAATGAAAGAAAAAATACCTTATGAATTGACTGCTCCGTATTCTCCGAGCGGCGACCAGCAGGAGGCTATCGACGCCCTTGTTGCGGGCATCGAGGAGGGGAAACGGACTCAGGTCCTGCTCGGCGTGACCGGTTCGGGCAAGACTTTCACGATGGCTAACGTGATAGCGCGGTGCGGTAAGCCCGCGCTCGTCATCGCGCACAATAAGACCCTTGCCGCTCAGCTTTGCAACGAATTCAGGGAGCTTTTCCCGCATAACCGCGTGGAATACTTCGTTTCTTATTACGATTATTATCAGCCCGAAGCGTATATCCCGAGATCCGACACCTACATCGAGAAGGAAATAGAAGTCAACGACGAGATCGATAAATTGCGCCATTCGGCGACTTCCTCGCTTTGCGAGCGTTCGGACGTCATAGTCGTGGCTTCCGTTTCCTGCATATACGGTCTGGGCGCGCCGGGAGAGTATTTCAAGCACGTCGTGTCGATACGCGAAGGCGACACCCGCGAACGCGACGATATCATCGACAATCTCGTCGAGATACAGTACAAAAGAAGCGATATAGACTTCGTGCGCGGCACTTTCCGCGCGCGCGGCGATAGCCTCGAGATATTCCCCGCGAGCTCGTCCACGGTGGCTATAAGAGTGTCCTTTTTCGGCGACGAGGTGGAAAGCATTGCCGAATTCGATACCGTGACCGGTAAGGCGATAAATTACGTTCAGCACGTCGCGATCTATCCCGCCACGCACTACGTCGTCGGCTCCGACAAGCTCGAAGGTACCCTTGAGGAAATACATTTCGATATGGAAGCGCGCGAGGCGGAATTCACCGCCGCGAATAAGCTCATCGAAGCGCAAAGGATACGCGAGCGCGTCAATTACGACATCGAGATGATACGCGAGATGGGCTATTGCAGCGGGATAGAGAATTATTCGAGGTATTTCGACGGGAGGAAACCGGGCGAACCGCCGTATACGCTCATCGATTATTTTAACGAGGATTTCATAGTGTTCGTGGACGAGAGCCACATAACGCTTCCGCAGTTGAGAGGTATGTATAACGG
>JADINF010000136.1 GCA_017694145.1 Candidatus Stercoripulliclostridium pullicola | reverse complement strand
CGCTGCCGACGAAGAAACGGTCGTCGGCGCGGTAGGTACTTCCGCCGAATATGAAGTCGTATTCCGTTCTGCCGAAGAGGGCTACGAAGAGGTAAACGCCGTAGTCACGCTTACTGTCGTATCGGCGGAGTAAGTTCGCGGTCAACGTTTCAATGCGATCAAAAAATTCGTCCGATCTCGCGCACACGCGCGTTGCGTTCGATTTACACGTAAGCGAGCGATATATCGATATTATTATAATAAATTATTTGTCTTTGTTTTACGCTTGTGATATAATCTACTGCGTATAACACGATACGGAGCTATTTTTTATGAAGAAAGAGAACAGCAAACCCGATTTTATAGCTATCGAAAAATCGATGCTCAAATTCTGGGAAGACAACCGTTGCTTCGACAAGCTCGTCGAAAAGAATAAGAACGGCGAACGCTTCCGTTTCCTCGACGGTCCCATCACCGCGAATAACCCCATGGGTATTCACCACGCCTGGGGCAGGACTATGAAGGATATGTATATCCGTTACAACGCCATGCTCGGCAAATCCTGCCAGTATCAGAACGGCTTCGATTCGCAGGGCTTGTGGGTGGAAGTGGAAACCGAGAAGGATCTCGGCATACAGGTTAAAAGCGACATCGTAAAGTACGGAGTCGACAAATTCACCACGCAATGTATGGACCGCGTAAAGAAATTCGCGGGCATAATCACCGAGCAAAGCAAACGCCTCGGTCAATGGATGGACTGGGAGCATTCCTATTTCACGAATACCGACCTCAATATCACTTCGATATGGCATTTTCTGAAGGTTTGCAACGAGCGCGGCTGGCTGGTGCGCTCGCACCGTCCGATGCCCTGGTGTCCGAGATGCGGAACGAGCCTTTCCGATCACGAAATGAGCGGATCCTACTCGGATATGGAGCACCTTTCGATATTCGCGAAACTGCCTATAGTAGGTTCCGACGACAAAATAATCCTCTGGACGACCACTCCTTGGACGCTTACGTCGAACTGCGCGCTCGCGGTCAATCCCGAGATCGAATACGTTCGCGTTAAGGTCAAGAGCGATACTTCGCCGCTTATCGTCGGTAAAAACGCGCTCGGTAAGCTCAAAGGCGATATCGTCGAAGTCAGCGAGCCTTTCAAGGGAGAGGAGCTTATCGGTAAAGAATACCGCACCTGCTTCGAGGACTTTGAGTGCCAGAAGTTTGCTCATAAAATCGTGCCGTGGGAGGACGTGGACGCTACGGAAGGAACGGGCGTCGTACACATCGCGCCCGGATGCGGCGCGGAGGACTTCGAGCTCGGCAAGAAGCTCGGTATCCCCGTTATATGCCCGATAGACGACGAAGGCATAATCACGGAAGGCTTCGGCGAATTCACAGGCGTCAAGACCACCGACGTCGTGGACGCGGTCGTGAGCTCGCTCGAAAAGCAGGGTAAACTCTACAAGACCGAGATGTACACACACAGCTATCCCAAGTGCTGGAGATGCAAGACCCCCGTCGTTTTCAAGCTCGTGGACGAGTGGAATATCCGCACGGACGAGATCAAGCCTTTAATGATTGAGGCTGCCAAAACCGTCAAATGGGAACCCGAATTCGCAGGAAAGCGTATGCTCGACTGGCTGAACAACATGGGCGACTGGAATATCAGCCGTAAGCGTTTCTACGGTCTGCCGCTTCCGTTCTACGTCTGCAAGAAGTGCGGACACGTCACCGTGATAGGCAGTAAGGAAGAGCTTATCGCGCGTAGCGAGCACGGCAATATCGACGGCGTACCGCACCTGCATAAGCCTTATATCGACAAGATAAAAATCCACTGCGAAAACTGCGGCGAGCTCGTCGAGCGTATCCCCGAAGTGGGCGACTGCTGGCTCGACGCGGGCATAACGCCTTTCTCGACCAAAAAGTATTTCGAGGACAAAGAATATTTCGACAACAATTTCCCCTCCGATCTCGTCATAGAGATGAAGGAGCAGATCAGGTTGTGGTTCTATTCGTTGCTTTTCATGTCCGTGACGCTTACGGGAAAAGCGCCGTACAAGCAGGTCGTCGCGCACAGTAGCGTTATCAAAGAGGACGGCGGCAAATTCAGTAAGACGGGATACATGATCCGATTCGACGACGCGGCGGAACAGATGGGCGCGGACGCCATACGGTATCTTTTCATGGGTAACCCCATAGCTTCCGACGTGCGTTTCGGCTACAACCTCGCGGACGAAGCGCGCCGCAAGATAATAGGATTCTGGAATATATACGTATTCTTCAATCTTTACGCGGCGATAGACAATCCCGATATCGCTTCGCATAAACTTGTTTACGAAAATCTCAATTATTCGGACAAGTGGCTCCTTACGCGCACCAACGAATTTATCAAATTCGCGCGTAACGCGATGGATACTTTCCGTCACTCCACGCTTGTCAAGGAATTCGAGGTATTCGTCGACGACGTTTCCAACTGGTATATAAGAATAAACCGCAAACGCTTCTGGAAGTCCACCGATAAAGAAGATCAGATGAACGCTTACGCCTGCTTATACAATGCCATCAAGGCGATAATAGGCGTAATGGCGCCCATAATGCCCTTCCTTACCGATTACGTATATCAGAATACCGTGCGCGAGATAGAGAAAGACGCTCCCGAATCGGTGCACCTTACGGCTTATCCCGAGATTATGGACATACCCGAGGATAAGGCGGTGCTCGAGAGCACGCGCATTGCGCGCGAAATTATCGCCACCGCGCAACGTATGCGTAACGAAGCGCAGATCAAGGTCAAACAGCCTCTTGCCAAGATGTACGTGACCGCTCCCGAAGGCGAATACGAAGCAGTTAAACCGCTCGTAAACGTAATCAAAGATGAACTGAACGTGAAAGACGTCGAATTCACTTCCGACGTAAGCGTTTATAACGAGGTTTACTTTACCGTCAATTTCCGCGTAGCGGGTGCGGCTCTGAAAGGCGAAGCTCAGAAACTTAAAGGTCTTGTGGACGGACTCGATTCCGCAGGTCATGCGGCTTTGGCGAAGCAAGTGGCGGCGGATTCGGTCGATATCGGAGCCTTCAAGGGACTCAAAGGCAATCTTTTCGACGCGCACGATCGTCCCAAGACGGGCTTTGTCGTGACCACCGAGAACGCTCGCACGCTGGCGCTCGACACCACTCTCGACGACGAACTGGTTGCCGAAGGTATCGTAAGAGAGCTTATCCGCCAGATACAGGTGATGCGTAAGGACGCGGGCTTCGCGGTCGAACAGCGCATCTATGCCGAAATAACCGCAGCAGACGAAGTCGCGGAAAGCGCGATAGCGAAGTATGCGGACAAGATCAAAGCGGACATTCTCGCAGAGGCTCTTACCGCTATAGCGGCGCCCGAAGCGGAAGCGGAATTCAATATTCAGTCCCACGAGGTGAAGGTAAAACTCGCCCGCAAATAATTTCCTTTGTATAAATAGGAATAAATAAAATATTAAAGGACCGCGCGCGGTCCTTTTTTTACGGGATAAAAACGCTCGGGCGGGCAATAATAGGAGAATGAGAAACTATACATTGCTCGATACGGAAAGCACCATCGCCAAGCTGAACAACATGCGCGGCTACCCGCTGACGGTCAAAGTCAACCGAGGCAGGAACAAAATAGAAACCGTGGACGGGGTGATAGAGAATACCTATCCCAACGTATTTACGGTAAGACTTCAGGACGGCGGGCTCAATACGTTCACCTATGCCGACGTGATGGCGCGGAATATCCTCTTTTATAAAAGGAAGATATGATCTGAAAAATTTATTTTCACAAACCGGTATATACGGCGTCCGAAGCGAATATCTTTAGGTATAACCACCAAAGGGGGACTTCCGTATGTTTGTAAAAGGGGACAGAAAAGCAAACTTCACGCCTATCCAATTCTATCTCGACCGCGACCTCGACGTGAGCGCCGCCGAGAACATCGTTTCGGTGAGCGCAACGGCGCGCACCTTAGAGATCGAGCCTATGCAAGGCGAAGCGCGTATAGGGTACCGCGTAACTTATAAGGTGATCTATACGAGCGGCGAGGAATTCGCGAGTTTCGAGGATTCTTACGAGTATACCGCCGAAATCAAGTCGGCAGACATCACCCCCAAGAGTTTCGTCGACGCCACGTCGAACGTAATAGCTACGGAATTCGTCGGCGTTACGAGGCTTAAAGTAAGGTTGATGCTAGAGATAAAAGGCTATGCTATAGTTCCCTCCGGATTCGATACCATGGAATGTACGGAAGGATTGTGCTGTAAGACGACTTCGGTCAAAGTGGAGCATATCGAACCGCTCAGCGGTAGCGAGATACTCGTCGAAGGAGTGGAAAAGCTCGGCGACAAAGTGGAGAAGGTATTGACCTCTGATTCCGTGGTATGTATCAATTATGTATCTACGGCTACGGAAATATGCGAAATAAAAGGCGTGTGTTATACATACCTTACCTATATCAGCGACGGTAAGATCGGTTACGGCACATTGTCCGCGCCTTTCGAAGCGCAGGTGCTCGCGCCCTCGGTCACGGAGAAGGATTCGGCGTACTTTACGCCCACCGTCGTGTCGAGCGGCGTAAGCGTGACGGATACCGATCAGGGCTCCGAGGTAAAGACCGAAACCGTCGTTTCCGTCAAAGGCTTCGCGGTGTCCGCTTCGGAGGCGGAGATAATAGTAGACGCTTACAGCAAGGAAAACGATATAAGGCTCGAATACGCGCACGCCGTTGTGGAGGACAACGAATGCGTGATAAGTTCTCACGAGAAATTCGTAGGCGCTTTGCCGGTAGACGCGGGAGAAGCGGGTATGCGCAATCTTCTTTTCATCGGGGCGCCTTGGATAGGAGCGTGCAACGCGCGTTTCGAGGAAGGGCTTACCGTGGAAGGCATAGTCGGCGCGGAAATAGTCTATGCGGATAACGAAGGCAAGACCGGGCGCGCGCTTGCGGAAATACCGTACAGATTCGTTCTCGGCGGAGAGTTCGCCTGCCGCAGCTCCATCACGGCGTCGGCGGTGGTAACTTCGATAAACGCCAGGATACGTCCCGGCGACACGGTGGAATTGAGCGGCGAACTGTGTGTGGAGATACACGGCTCCGGCGACAGAGAAATCAAGTACGTCGCGTCTTACGAAGTGTTGTGTCCCAAAGAAATTTCCGACGCGGCGATAAGTCTTTACCTCGTAGGCGAGGGAGAAACGCTTTTCGACGTCGCGAAAGAGCTTAACAGCGACGAGGAAGAGCTCATGGCTCTCAATCCGGAGCTCGAATTACCGCTCAAGCGCGGCGACAAGGTGCTTCTGTACAGACCTTTGGACTGAATAATAAGGGGAAAGCGGTAAGACACGGCAAGCCGTGTCTTTTCCGCATATGCCGATATTCCGGCGCAAAACGGCGACACAAAAACTTTTACCAAAATTTGCCGTGAGTATTGATTTTGGTATTTTATTCTTTTATAATAAATACGAATATGGGAATGAGTTTCGTAACGGAAATATCCGCAAAAATCAATACTGCGCTTGCCGTTACGGGCAGGGATGAGAAAGGCTTTCATCTTATCGACACCGTCATGCGTCGGTTTCCTTTATACGATAAGGTCCGCGTGTCGGAGCGCGCGGACGGCGACGTGAAAGTCGTTTACTCGGACGGCAGAAGATACGAACGCGACAACGCCCTGCGCGCCGCGCTGGCGGTCAAAGAAAAATTCGCGTTACCCGGCTTCGACGTTTACGTC
>JADINF010000135.1 GCA_017694145.1 Candidatus Stercoripulliclostridium pullicola | reverse complement strand
CCGACGCGGAAATAGTTTTATTCTCGATCAATCCGTCGTAGACGTGTACGAGATCGCTTACCTCTATCGCGTCGGAAATGTCCTTCTTATTCACGCGGAGGAAATAGCCGGAAGAATAAGGATGATAATTCTTATTGTATTTGGCTATGACCTCGTCGCTCCCGGAGGGAATGAAACGGATCACCGTGTTATTCTCGGTATCCGTACTTACGGGAAGATACGCTTCCGTGAGGTAACCGCCCTCTCCGTCGGGTACTACAAGCTCGAAACTGCCGTAATATATCTCGCTTCCCGCGGTAAGGCTGACGTTACCGAAATCCACCGTGGAAATACTTTCGCCGTAACTTACGGATTTAGAGGGCAATACGCCGCCGCTGTAAGCAAGCGTTGCCTTGACTACGAAGTAGGTGTCGAATATATATCCGACGTAATTGACGTTGGTGGAAAGCACTTCCGCGTAAACGTAATATTTACCGGTTTCGACGGAAGCGTTCATGTCGATACGCACGTAACCCGCGCCGTCGATGACTACTACTGTATCCGCGGGATCGAATGCGGTGGCTTCGCGGTAATACGCATATTGCAGATTGGCGGAAACGATTTGATCTCCGACCATTATGCGAGTGGCGGGCGCGACGTATTGAGTGCCGTAAACGCGCGTGACCACAGCGTTATGGTCTTCGCCGTCGCAGTCGTCGGCGGTAATATCCGTCCTTTCCGCAAAATCGATGACTACTTCGCGCTTATTGACTGTAAGCGGAATGGCGATATCGTCTAGCGCAAGATATCTCGATATGAGCGCTTCGGAAGGCGTGAATTCGCAATAGACGGTTCTCGCGCCGCCCTCCGGCACGTCGCCGAGATCGCTTTGCGGGATAACGAGGGTATAATCGCCTTCTCCGAATACAAAGCCGTGCGAAACGACTTCGCCTTCGAAAGCCGCCGCCGAAAGCGCATCGCCGTAAGTAATGTCGGTGAGTCTTACTCCGCTGAAATCGGGAGTCGCGCGGACGACGTAAATATTCACGACGTCGTAGTATCCCGCGAAATCGGTATTGGGGACGAACTCTCCGTTATCGTCGTATTCGCCCGCCTGCCAAAGCAGTCTGACGGAATGGGGAATGAAATTGCCGTTCGAGTCGTAGAGGACGTCGAGCACTTTATCTCCGTTGCCGTTCGACGGGAGAATGACGCCGTTACGCAGTTCGTATGCGCTTTCGCTCTCGAAAAGGAATCTTCCCGAGATCATCGTCGCCACGGAATAGCCGGAATACGTATATCTTGCGTTACCGTTATCCGCTATGATAGACGCGGAAGCTTCGGCGAGAGTTTCGCCGAATTCCATATTGCCTATCTGCCCCATATAATCGCCGTTCACTATATATGCGTCGTAAGGCGTATATACCGACGGCATCCTCACGTCAAGGTTACTGCTTCCCACCGCCGCCTGCTGAACGCGCATCAGGACGTATATCGAGCCTCCGTTATTGACGTTATCGACTCGCACGCGCATCATATATACGCCGGCATGATGTTGCGCCGACGGTATGACGGACACTTCTTCGCCCCACTGCGTGTTTGCGCTTATATTATAAGTGTTGCCGTCGGCGTCGTAAGCGTATATCTGACGGAAGCTGAATACGTACAACAGGCTGTCCACGTTGACGAAGGAGCCGCCGTCAGAGTATCCTGCGTAATAATCGGCGGTGGATACGTAACCGTAAGTATAAGTAAGTATGTCGCTGTAAGTATATCCTTCGAGCGTATCGGGCTGATCGAGGCGGGTGTGTTCCTCGACGTTATCCGACACGAATACTTCCAGAGTCCTTTGGTTTATCGTGAGAGTGACTATCTCGACGTCGCCGTTGTAATTGCATTTGTCGCTGTCTATGGTAAGACGAACGGCATAGATACCGGCGGTGGTAGGAGCCGTAAAAGTATAAGCGGAGTCGGCGGCGTTGAAGTCTTTGTATTCGACGGTAACCGCGACGTCGTCGATATAAACTCTGTCGTTACCTTCGAGAACGTACACCGAAGGTACTACCGTCTTTTCGTGGCCGTCGTACTCGTAGCTAAGCGAATCGCCGTCCGCTTCGACGTAAGCGAGCGCGTGATTGATATTGATCGATATTTCTATCGTCTGCGACGCGAAATTCTGTGCGGTAAACGTACCTTCTTTAAGGGTATAACCGGTGAGCGCGCCGAGCTCGTCGCGCACTTCGTCCACGAACTGATAGAAGAAAGTATCGTAGTAAGCCGTTATCTGATCGTCGGTGAATTCGGACACGTCGAGCGGCGTGAAAGTTACCGTGATGATATAATTCCGGATAACGTCGTGCATGACGTAATCGGCGGTGCCGGGCACGGGAGAAGTTATGCTGTACTCGCCCCATACGCCCGCGGCGGACTGATAGAATACCCTGCCGTAAATATTCTGAGCGCCGTCAATAATACTGCCGTCGGTATTTTTGCTGTAAATATTGAGTTCGTCGAGGCTGTCGCCGTACGTAAGCTCGTTGTCCGCGTAAGCTCCCGTCACTCCGGGCGAAGCTTTCTTGACGGTGAAGGTAGAGAACAATTCGCCGTAATAGTCGGTGCTGTCCGCGGTATCGATCTGCGCGTAGAAGTAATAATCGCCCGCGTCTTTGAATCCGGTATCGCGCACG
This sequence comes from Candidatus Stercoripulliclostridium pullicola, assembly GCA_017694145.1. Taxonomy (GTDB): domain Bacteria; phylum Bacillota; class Clostridia; order Christensenellales; family DTU072; genus Stercoripulliclostridium_A; species Stercoripulliclostridium_A pullicola. The sequence continues at coordinate 7,360 of JADINF010000135.1, read as the reverse complement.
GCGCCGGTATCGTAGCCCGTTATCGTATAGCACGCTAACTGCTGGGTGGAATCGTATATGGACGAGGTATAGCTTACCGCCTGATATACGTGATCTCCGGTCACGAAAGGCACTTCGCCCTGGATATACGGAAGCAAAGATTCGTCGTCCGCGAAATCGTAACGCATGCCTTCCACTTCGATATATCCGCCGGTAGTGACCCTGTTCACGCCGTCCACGACTTCGTAATACGTGTAATAGTAATAAGTCAGTTGCTTATAGTATTGAACGGTGATGTTGGGTTTCACCCCTATCGACGCGCCGGGGTCGTTGGGGAAATACACTTTGAAGCTGTCGTTGTCGAGGGTCACCGAAACGGGCTCTCCCCACGAAGTGGCGAAAGTAAAGTCGTTCTCCAGCAATTCGATCGCCATTCTGCGGTTGAAGTAGACCGTGACGGGTCTTTGGGTGTCGCCGTTCAGATCCCATATAGCGTCGTCCATACGGAAGGTTATGTCGTAAACTCTGTAATTCCTCTCGATAACCGTATACGACGGATTCTGCACGGAAATGCTGTTGCCTATCGAATAGCGCACGAGGCTGTAGTTATCCGCCTGTATCTCGTTCATTACGACGCGGATGGTCACGTAAGTATCGCGCGACACGTTGATGAGGTATCTGTTGGCGTCGCTCACTCCGGAGCCGGAAGTCACGTTGGGATCGGCTAAACAGTTGCCGTCGGCGTCGTGTAAAGTCGAATCCAGTACGTACACGGAAGCATAAGTGCCGAAACTGCCCGTACCGGGCACGTAAGTCGCACCGGCATGAGTGAAATAAGCGCCGACGGAGCGCGTGGTCCAGTCGACTTTGGCGGAATAATACACCGTACGTTCGGAAACGTTGCCCGCCGCGTCAACTGCGTACAACACTAGGCAGTACTCGCCCGGATCGCTGAAAGTAAGCGCGTTCTTGCCGGTATTGCCCGTACTCGAATCGTAGACGCCGAGTTGTTGTCTTGCCGCGGTCTTCGTAACGCCCCCTACCGAATAAGTGATGTTGCGATCGGTGGGATAGTTATTGAGCGAAGGCGTGAAATCGTAACCGGAGAAGCCGCCCGTCAGAGAGGAATTGTCCACGCCGTTATCGAGTATAAATGCGTATACGGACTCGGACGAACCGACGTTGGAAGCGGCGGTGGTATTCTCGTACGTGAGCCTTATCTGCGAAGAAGTGGTGTACCAGGCGTTCCTCGCCATAGCGGAAGCGAACGCGCTCGACTGGGCGAGAGTGGGCGCCGCGGGAGCGGAATTATCCACGTTGAGCGTGATATAGTTAGAGGTGCTTTCGGGCGAATTCTGGTACAAATACGCGCCGGTAGCAGATATTCCCGAAGGAATACGCGGTACAATATTCAATGTGCGCGCGTTGCTTACTCCGGAACCGACGACGAAAGAAGCGGTGTAGCCGAAATAAACGTTGCGCTCGTTGACGTTGGAAGAGCTCGCCGGCATGTACACGGCGGCTTGCTCCGTTATCCTCTTGAGGTAAGTGGTGGACGAAGTGTAGTTGCCGTTGACGAAAGTATACCATTCAAGGCAGGACTGACCTATCCGCTTCATTGCCGCGGCGAAAGAATAATCGAAAGCGTGTGTCGTCTGAATTCCCTCGTCGTTCTCGGAAAGAAGCGAAGCGGTGATGGTCACGACGTCGCCTTCTTTGACGTAAAGCGCGGCAAGTTCCTGCGGACCCGTACCGGTGTTAATGTTGGGAATGCTTACGGTGGTGCGGTTTTTACCGCTGACCGTTATGCCTACGCCCGCTCCGGTCTGATCGAGAGAAAGCGTTTTGACCTGCGACGAAAGCGTGAGATTTGCCGCGGAAATATAAAATTTATTCTCCGCGGAAGGGCTCTGCATAGTGACGGAAAGCTCGAAACGCGAAGCCTCCGTCGCGCTTGCCGCGCCCGCGGGGATAGACAACGTCACCTGGATATTGCCCGTATAACTGCCCGAAGTGCTTGCAGCCGATATCGCTGCGCTTTCTTCGAGGTTGCCGAATTTTATTTTTATTTCTCCGGTATAAACGCCGCTGAATTGCGACTGACTCTGAAGAGTGATATTGAAAGTCGCGTTGACGTCGATGTCGGGGTTGTTGATCGCGTATGCCACCGAAGCGTTGGAGGAAAGATTGCTGTAATAGTTACCCTCGACGGCTTCGTTTACGGACGGACCGATACTGAGTTTGACTTTGGAAGAAACGGTATTGTCCGCTCCCGAACCGAACTCTATCCTGCCGGCGTTGAAGCTGACGGTACCGGCTTCGACGTAGAAATCTTCCGAAGTGGTCCTCAGCGCGTTGACGCCGAATTGAGCGCCGTAACCGTCGGCAAGCGAAGTGCCGTTGTCCGCGTCTACCGCGTAAGCCGCGGGGACGTCGACTGCGGAAGCTTCCGCTACGGGAACGACCAACGCCAGAGCGAGGATCAGAAGAGCGAGGACCGACAATAAGCCCAGTTTGCAAGCAGTACCCGATGAAAATTTAGTCATCGTAACCTCCGGTGTGACAGGCGGTAACGGGACGGGAACGCATAAGTGCGTGCGGAAAGCCCGCAACAAACAATATGCGCGCCGTCCTCGCGCGCATATTTATCTTATAATATAAATAGAGAGCTGTCAACTTGCCCCGGAAAAATTTACGAATAAATAACCGCGCGAGCGCGCACCGACGCGCCCCTACGCAACGCAAAGAGCGCGCAACCCGAACGCGCCCGCAGTGACGATATATCTCATCGCGGCGGCGAGTTCGTCCGAATGGTTATCCATCACCACCGCTTCCGCACCTTGGAAAACGGGCTCGACAAGTGTGAGTAGGTCGTCTACCAGTTCCGCGTCCGCTTTGACCGAATAAAGATATTCTTTCGTTGCGTACAAAGAATTCCTGACCGCCGTCACCGCGTTCAGCGTGTCCGCGGCGGAAGCCTCGTTCGCGGCATAGTCCGCGGAGCGCTCCGACAATTCCCTGAGCGCCGAGGCTACGTCGCCCACGACCCTGCTTATTACGGCGTCGTCGGACGAAGCGTCGTACAGCGCGTTGAGATCCGCTTTCACCTCATACACGAACGCTCCTTCGTTCTTTTCGCACACGGCTTTCGCCTCGTCTTTCGATAAATATGTTGCTAAAGCTACGGAATATACGTTGTTATTTTCATAAATATATCCCGCGCCGCCTCCCGCTCGTATAACTGTAGCTTGAACTACAGCTTCGCGCTCGTCGGCGTACTCCCCTACCGCCACTACATAATACTCGTACACGTCTTTGTCCTTGAATGCGGACGTTATCGCGGCGATTATTTTTTCGCCGCTCCATACGTTTGCCAGTATAAGCGCGGTGACAAGACAAAGGAATATCGCAACGACCAGCACGATTTCTATCCGCACTCCTTTTTTCGCTTTCCGCCCCCTTCCGGCAGAGTAGCCTGTACGGCGGTACGCCGCTTCGTCGTCGGAGCGCTTCTCCCCCTTTTCCCGCCTGAAATAATACGGAGAATAATCCATAATATATTTTTTATGCGCGCGTATTCGACGTTATTCATCTTATTACGCCTTAACCTTACGCTTTACGCGCGCGGGATTTTATTTTCGTTTATTTCAGGCGCCCGGCGGGCGTGCAGACTTGCATGAAAAAGGACGGTCGCCCGTCCCTGTTTTCGGTAATATAATCGGTTTTATCCGACGAGACCTTACTTAAGATCGGAGAATTTGACGAGTTCCACGCCCGATTCCTTAAAGAGTTCCAGGCTGAATTCGTCGGGGTATCCCGCGTCGTAGACCACCCTTTTGATACCGCTGTTGATGATCATCCTGCTGCATATACTGCAAGGCTGGTGCGTACAATACAGCGTCGCTCCTTCCAGCGAAAGCCCCAGTTTCGCCGCCTGTATTATAGCGTTCTGCTCCGCATGCACGGCATAGCACATTTCCTGCCTCGTGCCGGAGGGTATACCGAGCTTCTCGCGCAGACATTCGCCGCGCTCCTTGCAGCTCGCGATACCGCTCGAAGCTCCGTTGTAGCCCGTGGTAAGTATTCGCTTATCCCTCACCACCACCGCGCCTACTTGCCTGTTCTGCTTATAGCAGGAACTCCAGTCCGAAACAAGCTTCGCCATTTGCATAAATCTTGCGTCCCATTTATCCATGATATTTCGCGCCTCCGCTCTTTATTGACCGATATTCAGCATACCATATTTAACGCGATATTTCAACAAAATTTTTTTTCGAAAATCCTTACTCTACCGCTTGCAATCCGCATAACGCTATGCTATAATGCACATTGTTGGCAGTCTGATACCAAGACTGCTAAACACAGAAACGATCAAGGAGGCGTACATACATGAAACTCGTACCGCTGTTCGACAGAATAGTTATACAGCACATCGAAACCAACGAAACCACCGCAAGCGGAATAATACTTCCGAGCTCCGCAAAAGAGAAACCGCAAATGGCTAAAATAATCGCCGTAGGCGAAGGCGGTATCGTTGACGGCAAAGAAATCAAAATCATCGTCAAACCCGGCGACGTTATACTCTACAGCAAATACGCAGGCTCCGAATTCAAGATAGAAGGCGAAGAATACGTTATCATCCGTCAGAGCGACATTCTGGCGAAAGTGGAGTAATATAAGGTAAATCAAGGAGGCATATATATGGCTAAACAATTCAAATACGGCGAAGAAGCGCGTAAAGCGCTCGAAAAAGGCGTCAACGCATTGGCTGACACCGTCAAGCTCACTTTGGGACCTAAGGGCAGGAACGTAGTGCTCGAGAGGAAATACGGTTCCCCTCTCATCACCAACGACGGCGTGACCATCGCTAAAGAGATCGAGCTCAAGGATCCTTTCGAAAACATGGGCGCGCAGCTCATCAAAGAAGTTTCCGTCAAGACCAACGACGTTGCGGGCGACGGCACGACCACCGCGGCGGTGCTTGCTCAGGCTATCATTCGCGAAGGTCTTAAAAACGTAGCGGCGGGCGCCAATCCCATGCTTCTGCGCAGAGGCATCACCGTAGCGACCGAAGCCGCGGCGAGCGCGCTGAAAGCTATCTCGAAGCCCGTCAAGAATAAAGGCGAGATCGCGTCCGTTGCTTCCATTTCCGCTTCCGACGAGAATATCGGCAAGCTCATTTCCGAGGCTATGGAGAAAGTCGGTAAAGACGGCGTTATCACCGTTGACGAGGGTAAATCGATGCACACCGAGCTCTCCGTCGTCGAAGGAATGCAGTTCGACCGCGGCTACGCCAGCGCATACATGGCGACCAACCCCGACAAGATGGAAGCCGTCGTCGAGAACCCCGTGATCCTCATCACCGACAAGAAGATAAGCAATCTTCAGGAGATACTGCCCCTGCTCGAACAGGTCATCAAGAGCGGATTGAGGCTCGTGATCATCGCCGACGATATCGAAGGCGAAGCGCTCGCCACTCTCGTCGTCAATAAGCTCAAAGGCGTATTCAGCTGTCTTGCGGTCAAAGCTCCCGGCTTCGGCGACAGACGTAAGGCAATGCTTCAGGACATCGCCATACTTACCGGCGGACAGCTCATCAGCAGCGAACTCGGTATGGAACTCAAGGACGCCAACCTCGGCATGCTCGGTAAAGCGAAGCTCATCAAGTCCGACAAAGACAACACCACCATTATCGGCGGATACGGCGACGCCGCGGAGATCGCGGGACGTATCAAGTCCATCAAGGCTCAGATCGAGGAAACCACTTCCGACTACGACAGAGAGAAACTCCAGGAGCGTCTTGCCAAGCTGAGCGGCGGAGTCGCGGTCATCAACGTGGGCGCGGCTACCGAGATCGAAATGAAAGAGAGCAAAATGCGTATCGAAGACGCTCTCGCGGCTACGCGCGCGGCGGTCGAAGAAGGCATGGTGCCCGGCGGCGGCATAGCCCTGCTGTCCGTTATTGAAGAAGTACGCAAGGCGACCGCGGATCTCACCGGCGACTACAAGACGGGCGCGAATATCGTTATCAAAGCGCTCGAAGCTCCTATCCGTCAGATAGCCGAGAACTGCGGCGTGGACGGCGGCGTGGTAGTCAATACCGTTCTTTCCGCGAAATCCGCAAATTACGGTTACGACGCCCTGCGCGACGAATACTGCGACATCGTGAAAGCGGGTATCATCGATCCTACCAAGGTCACCCGTTCCGCTCTGCAGAACGCGGCGAGCGTTGCGGCAACCCTTCTCACCACCGAGAGTCTCGTGGCGGACATTCCCGAACCTCCCGCCCCCATGGCTCCGCAACAACCCGATATGTATTAAGCCGCGTATCGCGTAAACTTTCAAAAACTTACGGCGTTCCTTCGGGAACGCCGTTTTTTACGTTGAATATTACATTCTGTCGTTCGATCTCTTTACCGCTTCGCGGTTTCTCTAAATATCGCGCTTTTCACGAATAAACGCCGAGATTGGTAAGCATAGACGACCAGCCGCTCGTATACGTTTTGTATTTTGTCTTAAACGCGTTCCAACCCTTTTCGTCGGCGTAATTATCGATCGTATTCGTCCCGAAAACGTATACGGTTTTCACGTTGTTGCAGGAATAGAACGGGAATATCGACCAATCCATGTAAGGCGTTTCTCTTTCAATATATATCGTCAGTTCCCCGGACTGATTCTGGAAAGCGGAATTTCCGAGCGAAATTACGTTCTTGCTTATGATGAGTCTGCTTATGGCGGACTGCGAGAATGCGCTCGATCCTACCTTGAGGTTGTCGCCCTTATCGAGCACCACGGTATCGAGGTTTACGCACATGTGGAAAGCCGAAGTACCTATTTGGGTCAACGCGGAATTCGAGTAGAATTCCCCGATCGCCGTTGCGTAGAAGGCGTAATCTCCTATTTCTTTCAACGAAATGTCGCTTATATTGTGCGCGCCGAGCGCTACCCCGTCGTGCGTCCAGTTGACTTTCGTAAGAGCGGCGTTGAAATAGAAAGCGTAATCCTCTATATACGTCACCGTATCGGGAAGGCTTATCTCCCGTACTTCCGGAAGGAGCGCGTAGCCGCCTATCCTCGTCACCGTGTATTTTTTCTCGTTATCGCCGCTTCCCACCGTAAACCACGGATCGAGCCTTACGGAGGATTTGCGGGACTTGATATAGCTTATTCTTACGTTAGTCGAATTCGGATCGTATACGCCCGCTTCGTTCACGGGCTCGTAGCAGAATTCGTCCGTCTGATATTCGTACGCGCACATGAGATCGGTAGCGCTCCGCGAAAAATCGGTGAGGATATAATTACCCACCTTATAGCTCCAGTTACCGTCCGAACGGAACCGCGCGAGCATATCGGCATAAACGTAAATGCGCGCGTAGCGCGT
>JADINF010000134.1 GCA_017694145.1 Candidatus Stercoripulliclostridium pullicola | reverse complement strand
AGGGTGCGTATTGACAAAACGGGCGTCGGAGAATAAAATATAATCCGGACGCGGAAAATCCGCGAAACAAAGAGAGGGAAGGAATGGACATAAGATTCAAACGGAATCTCGGCGCGATAACTCCGGAGGAGCAGGCGACGCTTCTCAAAAAGACCGTGTTTATCGCTGGTTGCGGAGGGCTCGGCGGTTTCGTCGCGGAGATGCTGAGCCGCATAGGGATAGGCAAGCTCGTGCTGTGCGATTACGACAAATTCGAGGACAGCAATTATAACCGCCAGGTATTCTGCATAGGAAGGACGATGGGGAAGAACAAGGCGGAAGGGATAGCGGAGCTTTTCGAGGAAGACGGGCGGTGCGAGGTGGAAGCGCATGCGGAGCGTATCAACGCCGTGAACGCGCACACGCTGATAGCGGGTTGCGACGTGGTGGTGGACGCTCTCGACAATATCCGCGCAAGATACGATCTTCAGCACGCCTGCAAAAAAGCGGGTATACCGATGGTCACGGGCGGCGTGAGCCACTGGCACGGACACGTTTCGACGATATATCCCGGCGACGACACTCTGAAAAAGATATACGGCGACGCCAAGGACGAGAACAAACCCAGCGTGGTGTGCTTCGCCGCAGGCGTCATCGGGTGCAACCAGGCGGCGGAGGCGGTCAAGGTACTGCTAGGAAGACCGGGACTTCGCGGCAAACTTCTCATCGTGGATCTCAACGGTATGATGGCGCGCGCGCTCCCGCTCGTCGAGCACAACAAGAAGTTCGTCAACGTCAAACGCGCCAATTCGCGTAAGAGGCGATTCGGCAGGGGACGCAGGAATGAGGAGAATAACGTTGAAACGGAAACCGTAATAGTAGAAACGGATACCTGAATAAATATATTATGCAATATAAAGCAAGACGGATGCGGACGACGGAAGTCGTCCGTTTTTCCGTAAACCGCGCTCCTTTGCATTATCGGAGCGACGCGCGAAGGACTGATTTTTTTTGCAGTTTATGAGGGGATTTTATATAAAACTTATATTGACTGTGCTCACGCGGCATGATATACTATCGTTATAGCGCGCGCGGAAATATATACGCGCAAGGGAGCGCGGCGCGAGTCGCAAGAGGAGGTAAGATGGATAACGAGAACAACGGTATGGGCACCGCACCGAAACCCAACAAATTCAAAGACACTATTGACGGCTTAAAGAAGAAAGCAGACATCGGAGTCAAGTGGGTCAAAAATTTCTGGAAGGAGCCCCCGAAGGGCAGATATCTTAACCTCAAAGAGATACTTTGCTTCGGCGGTTCGGCATTCGGCGTCAGTACGCTCGTAACGGTCGTTTCGGGACTTATCACCGCTACGCAGATCTCCGAACTTTTCGGTATCGACGTTATACACGGACCGTACATTTGCCTCGTGGCAAGTTTACTCGGACTTATCATTCAGCCTTTGTTCGGCAAACTTCTGCAGAATACTCAGACCAAATACGGCAAATATAAACCGTTTATCATTCTGATGGCGCCTATTTTCGCGGCGTTCGCGATAGCCGCCACCTGGTCGCCCGACGGTATCCGCGAACTCGGCTTCAACGCCACTCCCAAGATCATTTACGCATACTGCATCTGCACCCCGACGCTCATTCTCTGGAACCTTTTCCAGAACACCTTCTATATGATGCCCGGCGTGGTTACCCCCAATCAGCAGGAGAGAACGGATATCTGGTCGCCCATAGGACTGGTTATAGGTTTCTCGCCCACGATAATGAACGTTATCGGTAACGCTTTGAGAGGTTACTTCAACGATCTCGGTATGGAATATATGGCGTTCCGTTACATAGGATTAATTTATTCCGTCGTAGGTCTTGTATTCGTGCTTCTGCTCTTCAAAGTGCGCGAAAGGATCATTGCCACCACCGAAAACAAAGAAAAGACCGGACTTTTCGAAGGGCTCGGCATGATAATGAAGAATAAGCCCTTGCTCATCTTCACGCTTGCGCTCGTGCTCGGTTGCGTGCGTACCACCATCGAAGTGGACGCCGCCATACTCGGCAAACTCCGTTACGCCACCGATATCCCCACCGGTCAGATAATATTCGGTTCGCTTACCCTTATCACCGGATTTGCGGTTACTCCGAATATGATACTGTTGCCGTTCATGACGCGCAAATTCAACAACAAGACTATACTCATCTTCTGGATGTCGCTGAACGCTATAGGCTACGCGATACTCGGTATCATCGGCGTGGAGAATATCGCCCAGGGCACAACGAGCGCGGTGTTGCTCACTCTGTTCAGATTTATAGCGCTTTTCAACGCGTTAGCGAGCCTGCAACCGCTCATGCTTTCGGAAATATCCGACTACCAGCAACTCAAGACGGGCAAGCGGCTCGAAGGCTTCATACAGATGTTTGCGTACACGCTGGTGCTCGTGTTCACTAACGTGGGCTACGTCGCGATAGCTTATATCAAGCAGGGAATGGGATATCAGCCCAACAACTATTTCGACGTACAGACCGTTTCCGACGAACTTATGAAGATAGCGACGGACTACTTCGATATCGCGTTGTGGATCTCCGCCGTTTCCGCAGCCCTCATGGCTATAGCGATGATCTTCTATCCGCTCGGCAAGAAAGAGCACGCCAAGATAGTCGAGCAACTCAAGGAGCGCAGCCGTGAAGAAGGTCTTTTCGACCTCGAAGAAACCGCGACTCCCGTGCCCGCTTCCGAAGCTGCCGTCGACGGCTCTTTACCGAGCGACGTATCCGAAGTTAACGAGGAGATATTCAAAGAAGAAGCTACTCCGAAAGAAGAAAACACGGACGATCTTAAATTCTGACACTAATATCGTTACGAACGAAAAGACCGTCGCAAGACGGTCTTTTCTTATAGCCGTCGGGCGCAGGACGATGAGCCCGTATCATAATAGAAAAGGAGGAAAAGAATATGGACTTTTACATAAGCGATCTGCATTTCGGACACGCCGCCGTATTGGAGCTGTGCAAGCGTCCGTTCAAAGACGTATCTGAAATGAACGAAGCCCTCGTCGCAAACTGGAACGCGGCGGTAGGCGCGCGCGACACAGTTTACGTCGTAGGGGATCTTTTTTACAGAAGCGAAACGGACCCCGAAGATATCCTGCGCAGGCTGAAGGGCAAAAAATATCTTATTCTCGGAAATCACGACAAGGACTGGACGGGCAGAGTGGATTTAAGCAAGTATTTCGAGGACGTAAGAGATATCCTTACGGTGAACTGCGGGCGCGGGAACGCAACTTTATGTCACTTCCCGATGCTGTTTTTCGAAGGGAAATATCATATTTACGGACACGTACACGCACGCGAAAATTTCCCTCACAAAGACACTCTCTATTCGATGGAAAACGCCTTTAACGCCGGCGCGGACGTAAATAACTTCCGCCCCGTGACCTTTGACGAACTTGTACGCAACAATATTATTTTGAAGGCGTGTTCCGCGCGTTGAGAGCGTCAGTCTGCGGCTCGTAATTGAACATGAGCCGCCACAGCGGTTCAGCGTCCAGAGTTTGCGTGTCGCCGTCATATCCGTTATCGTCGTATGCGTTGAGCAGAGCTACCCTGAGCCCCGCTATTATCCGCCCGAAATACTCTATCATTTCCACGCGCGCTTCCGCTACGGTACAGTAATATAGCCATTGCAAAGTAGCTTGCGGTTTTTCGTCGAATATAAGCTCGACTCTACCGTTGTTTTCCAGCGGCATAAATATTGACGCTTCCGCACCGTTTATTTTCACCCCGGTAAGTCTTACGGCGCGCACGGGATCGGTTATGAATGCGTAGTCTATCGCGGTTGCTTTCGTCGGCAAGATCACCGGTCTGCCGTTTTCGTCGTACACGGTTACGTCGGAGTCAGCGGCTTCGGCTTTCGAATTGTTGCCTATTTGTCCGAACAGAAAATCGTTCAAAGCTTCTTTGGGTACTGTCCTGACTTCGTATTCGTTAAGGTACTCGTCGCGGAAATAAACGACGTTTTCTCCTATTCCGGTAACGTGCAGGTCTTTGAGCCTGTTCTGTCTCGCGATGGCGTCGAAAAGCGCAAGCGCGGCAACGTTACCCGCGTGCTGTCTCAGATTGGTGACGGCTATTATGCGGTTGACGAAAACGGAAGGCATTACGTCGGAAGTATCGGATATATTGCTTTGCTCGAGTTTGGCGTAAGCGCGGTACATATAATTCGGCAGAAGCATAAACGAGTCGAATAAAGTGCCTTCTAAATACGGCACGCCGAATTCGTCGAATATGAATACGCCGTTAAGTCTGTCCAGCACGTTGCGTATCCAAGGCAGAATATTCAATTCCTTAAATTTCGCGTCCAACGCTTCGTGGAAATCGGGATAGGATTGTTTTTTTCTCAATTTTTCGCGTATTCTGAACGTTTCTTCTTCCACGGCTTCGGCAAAAAGCAATGCTCCGGACTGCTTCATCAGAGGAAGGAGAAATTTTTCGGTATTCAGCACGATCTCGCGCTGACTGTTTTCGTCGAGAGCGTCGGCTGTTGTCAGTTCGTCGAAACGCGCCGCGAATTTGATAAGCAACGCCCATTGTAAAAACTGCGGCATACGTGAAGCTAAGAACGCTTCGACGTCTTCTTCGCCGCTTGCGGAATCGATATAATTACGCTCGGTAAGCGTGACGAAATTAACGTTTTCGACAAGTGCCGCCGCAACGTCGCCGAAATCCGCGCGCACTTTCGTCACCGGATATCCCGCAATCACGGCGTCTAAAAGTAATGCCGCGACCAATACGTCGCGAGATGTGTTTGTTCGCGCGCTTTCGTGTAATATCAGCGCCGTGCGGATAGAATGATTGACGTAAGCGTCGCCGTTGCTTCTTACCGGTTGACCGAGGTTATTGCGCTTGGCGTTTTGAGGATAATTTTTTTCCGTTTTCAGCCATGCGTTTGCTTTCGCCGCGGCAGATCTTAATACGGCCGCCGTTGCGGCGGTTCGCTCCGATTGTGTTTCGGTCAGAGTAGAGCACAGCTTGTCTATAAGCGTTTCGGTTGCTTCGGGATCACGATAGCGGTACAGACAGAACATTTTACACCCCTTGGTTTCTGCGTTTCAGTAAGTGTTCGTAGCAGCTTCCCGTGACGAGTCTGTCGAGAACGGCTTGCCTCGCGGCCACGTACCGCGTTTGCTCGTCGACGGTGCTTTTCAATACGTCCTTTAGATATATCCTTTTCAGATGCTCGCCGTCTTCGGGGAGCGCGTCCAGAGTTGCGAGGGCGGACAGGATTTTGTCGGCGACGCGATCTATCGCGCCGTCGTCGGGAGCTTTGTGACTGAAATTCAGATAATACCTTATCTGCGAAATATTCTCGTGTTCCTTGAGCGCGTGTTTGGCGATTATCAGCGGGAATGATACGGAGTGCAGATCGCGCGATCCCGCGGCTTGCGATAAAGCTATCCCGCGCGTGCCGTCAAAAAGCTTGTCCGGATTGAGATAGAGCGTTTTTATGTCCATATCGAAGGATACCGAAAGAAATTCGGTATGGTTGGTCGCGCGCATAGTCAGCCAGAAAAAAGTTTCGCCGAGCGTAAGCTCGCCTTCGTAGTAACGTTCCGCGGTAAGCGGACCGGCTTTCAGCTTAAGGATAACGGCGGGCTGTTTAGCCGCGGGAGCCGAACTCAGCTCGCGGAAGCAGTCCGTAGCGCGTTTATAGTCGCTTATATTGAAAAATCCTTGGCAAGTAAGGCGAGGATCGTTTTTGTTGGCGTCCTCCGTAACTGCCATAACTCCGTAAGAAAGTCTGAAATCGGCGACGTCGTTTTCGGATGTGTTAGGATAATAAACCATATATATGCCCGTAAATTTGGATATACACGCCGCAGGAGTGAAAGAGTGTTCGTTGATGAGCGGCGCAGGCGGTTTGCCTTCGCTCAGTCGTCCCGCCAGGTCGCACTCCAGGAGCAATACGGGATCGGTGATCCCGTCCGGTAGCAAGGCGCGTAACGACGGTCTTGAGGCGATTATTTCGTTGAGCGCGTCGGTGAAGCTTTTGAGGGTACTGCTACGCGGTACCGCGCCCTTGGCGTATCGCATCCACATATTTATGGAATTGATGCCGGACTTTTTCAGGAATTCACCTTTATCCATTCCGCTGGTCACGTAAAAGTAATAAATATTTTTGAAAAATTGCGTGCCGTTCTCGCCGGTCGGAAGTTGTAAGTGTTTATTTTTCGCAGTTCTTGCCATCGCGCACCTCGCGTATCTTTATATATAAAACAGTAACATAATTTTGAACAACATTCAACCTAAAATCTACAATTTTATTAAAAGCGATTTATCAATTAGCACAAGTGTGAATTTGTTACATAAAAATCACAATAATTATTATTGATTTGCTTGTCGTTGAGGCATTTGAACGCTATAATGGTATTGATGAAAATAAGACGGTAATGATTGCAAGTGAGCCTTCGTATGGCGTCTTGTTTTGGGATCGATTTGGGGCGTTTTGCCGGGATATACCGTCCGGTGGCGCCATGCGGAAGGTTCGACCGTCAACGAGAACGACCGATCCCACGACTTAACCGAGCTGTCACAAAGGAAGCGACGGCTTGGGGGATAAGAGGAAAGGATATTATAATAAACCTTATAATTTCCGTCAGCTTCCGGATCCGAATATTTTGCTTCAAGCAATACTTAACCGATTTTTATAATGTTTGTCGAGGGTTGCTCGCCACAGGCGGACCGACAACGTAAAAGCACCCGAAAATCTTTTTTGTTCCCGCATTAAGCTCGCGCCGACGCGCGGCGGGATATATAAGCCGTTAAATAATATTTAAGTTTCCTTAGGATGCTCGCGTACGCGATAGGGAAACGTAAAAGCAACCGTTCTACAACAGAAAGACGTTACCCGCGATAAACGCGATTCCGGGGAATTTTTCGGCGTTTTTCAGGGTATTCGGAAATATTTTATGTAAGGAGGACTCAAATTATGAATCATATAGGAAACAACATCGGTAACTTTTCGGCGGATACGCTGCTTGAGGAAGGGATAATTCTTTTGAACGGCGTTATCGACGGCGGACTCGCCCAAAGAGTCGTTTGTCAGCTTCTTTATCTCGAAAAAAAATATCCTCTTAGACCTATACAGATGTTCATCAACTCTCCGGGCGGCGAGGTGAATGCCGGCATGGCTATCTACGACGCCATGAATTACGTGTCCGTCGAAGTGCAGACCGTGGGTATCGGCTCCGCGGCTTCGATGGCGGCGTTCCTGCTCTCGTCGGGAAGCCGCGGCAAGAGGTGCGCGCTCCCCAATACGGAAGTGATGATACACCAGCCTCTCGGCGGAGCGCAGGGACAGGCGGAGGATATAATCATAGCCGCAAGGCACATAGAACAAACGCGCGCAAGGCTCAACGCCATACTCGCGAAGAATACCGGTAAGAGTATGGAACGTATCGCAGAGGATACAGACCGCGATTACGTCATGTACGCCGAGGAAGCGCGCGAATACGGTATCATCGATCAGGTTATCGATACCGTTCCCAAAGCATGGAGGTAAATTATGAACAGGACCGTACACGAAAGAACTTTTCTCGAAGCGTTCTTTGCGGCGGACAGCATTGTCGGCAGAATTGCCGACCGTCGCGCCGTATTTGACGAAATAGGCAAAATTTGTTGCATAAGCAACAAAAGACTTGGCGAATTATGCAAGTATATAGATTTACCGGAGCTTGAGGAGATCAAGGATCCTTCCTCTTACGAGCAGCTCATGCGCGTGTTGGATTATTCCGAAAAATTCGGCACGGGCGCAGGCTACGGAGCGGATATCCTCGATTTACTGGAGTGTAAGGGAGAGGCTCTCCTGAAGCTTGCCGATACACGCGGAAGGCGCGACGGCGTTTCCGACAGAGAGAGCGCGGTAAGCTTCGTATCGGCGGCGCTGAGGAAAAACTACGTTTTCCCGCTTGCGATCGCGGCTTTCCTGCTTCTGAGCGGAACGGTTGTGAAAAAGGACGTCGTAAAGGGGCTCGAAGCCGCTCATAAATGCGCGAGATGGAATAACGTATTCGGTATGCTTCTGCTTATGCGGTACGATAATTCGAACGCGCCTAAATACCTCGGTATGCTCGATGCGGTATTGAGCTTCGGCGCGTTGAACGAGGAATACGCTCCGGTGTTCGCCGAATACGGCAAGCCGTCGGAAGAGTTCACGAGCAACGTAAAACTCACCGAAACCTATCTCAACCGCAATCCGCGCGAAGCGGAAAGCTACAATCCCGCGATGGCGAGGATCATATATTCGCCGCTGCTTTCCTTGTCGGACAAGTACAAAGCGGTGCTCGCGAATTCTTCCGAGCATATCGCAGCGCTCAACAGTCTGCCGCTAACGGCGCGCACGAGCGTAGGGATAGGGGCGCCGATAGAGACTTATTTCACGGAAAAAAGGCGCGGCGAAGCGCGCGCGGCGGAGGCGGTATTGAGGGCGCAGATATCCGGTAAGGGCAAGCCCCTTATGCTTGTCGGCAAAGACGAGTACGTGGCGGAATCTTATGTCGGCGCGTTGAGCAAGGCGTTCGCCGACGTAAGGGTGATAAGCGCGAAAGACATTACCAAACGCGAGCTTTTGCCCACGCAGGAGCATTTCGCGATAGCGGGGCTTATGGCGATGAAGCGTTCGGCGGGAGTATTCGTCATCAAGGATCTCGAGCGGCTCAATCAAGAATGCGTTGCCGAGATGAGCAAGCTCTTCGACCGTTCTTCGCTTAAGGCTTTCTATCTCAGCGACATGCGCGTCACTCTCGACCTCAGCGGAAGCGTTTTCATAGCGATTTCGGGGGAAAAGGTAAGCGATACCTCGCTTTCCAAACTTTTCAGGCAAGTAGAGACCGCGCCTCTTTACGACGAAGAAAAGAGGGCGATAGCGGACGATTACGCGGCAAATTGCGCGCGCGTTTACGGAGTCAGCGCGGAATTCGCCGAAGCCGCGCGGAGAACTCTCGTAACGCTGTGCGACTTCGGTACCGGGCACCTCAAAGAGGTGGTGGAGAAAGTCTGCATAGCACGCGCCGCGTCGTCGGATACGTCGCCGGTAGGCGCAGCCGAGGTGGAAGCCGTAGCGAGAAAGTGTAACGACGCCACCATAGGCTTCAAGATAAAAATATAGGAGGAACACTCTATGAATATCATTAACGATACCGATCTTCTGCGCGATTACGAGAGCGCGAAACTCGTCCGTTACGACTCTTACGGACCGGATTCGGAGAATACATACGCTTTCGACGAGCTCGGCGAGAAGTCCGTAGGCGGGCTTCCTCTCGTGTCCAATCATGTGGGCGGTAAGCTTTACACCACTTTCACTCAGGACACGCACGTTCTTGTGCTCGGCGCCACGCGTTCGGGAAAGACCACGGGCTACATACTTCCCACGATATTCCTCAAAGCGCACCAGAAGCGCAAGGACAGCATGCTGATAACGGATCCTAAAGGGGAGCTTTACGCCAAAAGCGCGAATATGCTCGAGGAGCAAGGATATAAAGTCGTACTCGTCAATTTCCGCGATTACAAGCATTCGGAATTCTGGAATCCGCTTACGCAGATATTCCGTAAGTACCGTCGGGCGGCGGAATGCGCCGACCGCGTCCGCGTCGTCAAGACCGCGGATAACGAATACAGTTACGAGTTCGACGGGCGGAACTATCCCACGCAGACCGCGCTCCATATAGCCATGGCGCGCGCGAAGAAAGAGTTGATAGCCGATATCAGCCTCGAGATAGAGGCGCTCGCGCTCAATCTGGTGCCCACGATGAATACCCGCGATCCGTACTGGGAGGACAGCGCAAGACAGCTTTTCACCGCTTTCATCTGGGCGATGCTGGAGGACTCGGATCTTAGCGTGAATAACCGTAAGCGTATAAGCGAGGATACCTTTTCTTTCAGGACCATACTCGACGCGCTCGCTACTTTCAGACCTGCGGGCGTCGATTGCGACAACGGATACTTCAGCAAAAGACCTCATACGAGCAAGGCTTACGTTCTCGCCAAGGAACCCATTCTCAACAACGCTCCCAATACGCGCCAGTGCATAATATCTTCGCTCAACGCAAAACTGATGTTCATGCGCCCCGCCGTGGCGAAGGCGATAACCTGCACCAATACCTTCGACATGAAGGAGCTTTTCTCCTCCGACAAGCCCGTGGCGGTCTTTCTCATCTACCGCGACGAGGTCAAGACCTCCTATAAGCTCATTCAGATGTTCGTGACGGCGGCGTATAACACGCTTATAGAAATTGCCAACGAACGCGATGAGCTTTCGTTGCCGAAGCCCTTTTACTTCATACTGGACGAATTCGGTAATTTGCCGCAAATACCAGATTTCGAGAACACTATCTCGGCGTGCGGGAGCCGAAACATCTGGTTTGTGCTTGTGATACAGTCTTACGCGCAGCTCGACAGAGTGTACGGTAACGACGTGAGCGCGATCATTGCCGACAATATGAACATGCGCATGTTCATCGGCAGTAACAACGCCCTGACGAAAAAGAAATTTTCCGACGAATGCGGCGTGCGCACCATAGTGTCGCCTTTCAGCGCGCTCAACGGAAGCGGAGTAAAAATGGAGCGTTACGAGAAGGACACCGTGCCCGTAGTGCCGGTAAGCAGGCTGAGTATGCTCGAACCGGGAGAATGTATCATCACCCGTTCGGGCGCGAGAGAGGTGCTGTGGTCGAAGATAGAGAGGTATTATCTCTGTCCCGAATTCAGTTCGGAGAAGGTCAGCGCTTCCGATTACGTTACCGACGTTTATCCGTTCGACGACAAATACGTTTACAGAATATCCGCGTCCGACTGCGATTAGTCGCGAGGAGGCTGAACGATGGAAGAATATTACGATAACGTTTATATAAACGTGCTATATTATTGCGCCGGGCGCGGCGATGTGAGCGAAGCCGAAGTGCAGTACGAATGCGGCTTGAGTTACGACACCGTCGGGAGATGCTTTGCGCGTATGTGCGCCGAGAAATGCGTAAATAAAGGCGAAGGCGACCTGTATGAGGTAAGCATATCTACCGATGCGTTATTCGAGCCCGCATGCGTAAAAAAGAGAATGACCGAGCTCGTAAAGAGTCTGGACGAAGAGAGCCTCAGGGAATTTTGCGAACGTTTGGGGATCACGGGTATCGGGTCGATAACGTATAAACCGTGGGAGCGGCTCGATCGAAAGTCCAAAGCGATAACCGCTCTCAGGGACATATACGTTCTCAACGATACGGGGGAGGGCACGGAGCTGACGCTCAACGAGGAGGAGCGCCTCCTGGCAAGGAAAGTGTTGCTAAGTATCTGCCCCTATGCGGGAATCGGCGCGGACGACTCCGTAGACAATGGAAATCCCTGCGACGACGAGGACGAAGACGAGTCCGACTACGAGGACGAAGACGAACCCGACTACGAGGACGAAGACGAACCCGACGACGAGGACGAAGACGAGCCCGACGACGAGGAAGAAGATTGCGGAGAGGACTTCGACAAAGAATACTTCGAAATGCTTTTAGCGCGTTACAAGCGCGAATTATACGAGAAGGAGTTCGATCTTTTCGGAATTTCCGACGACGATAAGGACAAGCACTCGGGTGCGTTAACGGACGTTCTTATCGGGAAGCGGCGCGCGGCAATGTTGAAGTCGCTCGAAGAAAAAGCGGCGGAGGGACTCATTTCCGACGATAACTCGCAGGCGAAGAAGCAAGAGGAGCAGGTTTCGGCAGAGATCCGCGATATCCTCAATAATTCGGACGCGGCGCGGCATACGGCGGACTCCGAGGAAACGTTCATGTACAAAAGTTTATCCGATATGACGGCTATATACAAAAAGCTCGCAGCCGACATCCGGGAGATCGTAGAAAACGACAAGCGGGGCGTGTGGGACAATGACTCAGAGGAATTCCGTTTCCGCCAAATTTACGTCAGCCTCGGCGATGAAATAAACTACATAGCGACTAAAGCCTTGCCTCCCGCAGAGGAACTAAAGAAAGAGGCGCTCGCGTGCGGCTCCGCCGACGATTACGCGTCGCGCTTTGCCGATAAGGTAGCCTGTATGGTGCTTGCGTACATGAACGACTACGCTTACGTACGCAAGGGATATAAGAGGTTCGACGATATCTTCGTTTACTATAAAGCCCTGTATGTCCTTTTCAACAGCGCCTTCGTGTGGGAATTCTCTCCCGAAGGGAAGGAAGCCGAGGCTTCCTGCGAATTGTTCGCAAATCTTAAAGCGAGCATATCGGACGTTACGAGCCGCGCGGGGATAGCATTCTACGAGGAGAGCTGTTCCTGCGACGGAGAGAAGCTCAAACGCTTCAATTCGAGAGTGTACCGCGACATATTCCGTTTCACCGTAGAGATGTTCGCGGAGAAAGCCGCAAAAACGGTTCTCCGGCGCCTAATGAATGCGGACGAAGATTACGACTGAGCGATCGGTAAGCGGGCATAAAAAGCGGTCGAAGTCAAAGACCGAAAATCAAAAGACTGCTGCGCCCGCGTAGCGGGGAATGCCGTTAAGGGGGAAGGCGCCCCGCGCGCGAAGCGAAGCGATATAGAGCGTATCTTGAGGGAGAAGCCGAGGGGGAACGGTTCGGGAGCGCGC
>JADINF010000133.1 GCA_017694145.1 Candidatus Stercoripulliclostridium pullicola | reverse complement strand
AAGTCTCGTGGGCTCGGAGATGTGTATAAGAGACAGGATATATTGAGTTCTCCTATATAATTCAGTTGTACATTGCCGCTCGCGTAAACGCGACCGTCGATATATTCCACAGTAAGTACCCCTCCCGGAAGCTTCACGGAAACGGGGAAAGTAACCTTCCCCTCGTACGCGAATACGTATGCCGCCGCAGTCGCTCCCGTTCCGCACGCGAGCGTTTCGCCGCTGCCGCGTTCCCACACTCTGACCTCCAGAGCGTGCGCTCTCGTTACTCGCGCCACTTCGACGTTGACGTCGCGAAGCCTGCATATCTCGGCGGCTCTCGCCATTTCGAGATCGTCCGTAACGTTACCGTCGATCACGGCGTGCGGGTTGCCGGCGTCTACGAATACCACGTCGCCTTCGCGCCCGACGATACGGACTTTACCCATATCCGCGCGCGCGGAAACGACCTTGCCGAGAGCGTCGGTCGTAACGGAAACCGTTTTTATCCCTGCAAGCGTTTCGATAGCGATCTCGCCGCATCTTCCGCACACGTCGACAAGATATTTGGCTATACACCTTACGGCGTTACCGCACATTTTGCCTTCCGAGCCGTCGGCGTTGAACATCCGCATTCTTACGTCCGCCACAGCGGACGGATACATTATCACCAGTCCGTCGCCGCCCGCGCCGAAATGCCTGTCGCATATACGGGGTATTATCGTTTTTAAGTTGCCTTCGAGCCTTGTAAGCTCGTCTCTGCTGCATTTAACGGCGTCTACGAATATGTAATCGTTGCCGAGTCCGTTCATCTTCCAAAATATCATATACCGCTTTCTCCGTGCGGTATATTATATGTCGGACGAAGTCGTTATTTGCGGTAAAGTATCCTCCTGCAATGGGGACATTCCGCAATGTCGCCCGGGTTGACCAGTTTGCCGTGAAGTTCGGTTTCTATGTGCATGCCGCAACCTCTGCAGTTACCGTCTTTGAGCTCCACGACTATAGGCAGTTTGACCTTGGACATGCGCACTTTCTGATATATCTCCAGATCCGCGGGATCGAGAGTGTTTTTCAATTCGTTGAGTTTGTACCCGTATTCGGCTATACCGGAAAGTATCTGCTTGCGCTTCTCGTTGCGCGCTTTATTGGCGGCGTCTATCTCGCCGCGAAGCTTGACGAACTGCGAATAATATTGTTGCGATTCGCGCGCGATCTCCTCGAGTCTTTTGAATAAGCGGTTGCATTCTTTCTCGAGAGAAGCGAGTCCTTCCTCGAGTTTCTTGAGCGCGTCGTCGCTTTTTCCGGCTTGTTCGAGATTTTTGGGCGCCGCGGGACGGGCTTTGATCTCCGAGTTGAAATCGGCAAGCGCCGCTTCTTTGCGATCGAGCTCTTTGAAGATGTCCGCGGTCTCGTGGTCGAGTTTGATAAGCTGCTCGGAGCACGCCCTCGCGCGATTGCGCAAGACGTTATATTTCTTGTTCTCGTCGCTGTTGGCGTACTCGACTTCGGCTTTGTAAATCACCTGATCCAGCGCCTGATATTCCAGAATTTTCTCGATATTCATAAAGTACTCCTAATTATACGGCTTCTCGAGGCTCTCCGCGCCGAAAACGCGCTCGACTCCGGCAACCTTGAGATACTCCGTCATCATTTCCACAAAGGGCATTTCGCTCTCGAAATGACCGAAATTTATTATAGCATATCCGAGATCTTTTGCCAACCTAATAACGTGATATTTGAAATCTCCGGACAAAAAAACGTCCGCGCCCGCGTTAATAGCCGCGCGCAGACATTCTTCGTTGCCGCCGCCCCCGTTGACCGCCGCGAAACTTTCTATAAGTTTCTCGTCATCGCCCGAATAAAGGATATGGTCGTCTCCCAAAGCTTCCGAAACGCGCTTGACGAATTTTTTAAGTGTGCAGGGCTCCGCGAGCTTACCTATGCGCGGCGCGCGCCTGTCGCCGCCGATACAATGAAATTCCTCCGCTCCCAGTATTTTCATCAGCACGTCGTTGAGTCCGCCTTCGGCGAAATCGGCGCTCGTATGCGCGGCGTAAACGGCGATATTCGCTCTTATCGCCGCGGCGAAACCGCGGTGGACGGGTAAACCGTGATCGAGTTTCGACACGGAAGGAAATATGCAGGGGTGATGAGTGAGTATGTAGTTCGCGCCCTTCCGGACGGCTTCCTCGACTACCTTTTCGTTAATGTCGAGGGTGACGAGAACGCCGCTCACCTCCGCTTCGGGATCGCCGTACATAAGACCGCAGTTATCGTATTCTTCCTGCAATTCAGGCGGCGCGAACCTCTCTGTCAACGCCGTTATATCTTTAACTTTGAGCATTGCGCTATGACCTCCTTGTATTCCTCGCATATTTTGCCGTCATGCATTCCGTGTATCGAAAAACGCTCCTCGAGCACTCTCCTGCGCGCTTTAAGCATTGCAACGTAGTCGTCGCCCGCAGGCGAATTCTTCCCGTAAAAAAATTCGTCCTCTCCGTAAAAGCTTTCGCCCTCTCCGAGAACTATTATCGGATAATATTTATTTGCCACGGCTACCGTTCTGTCCTTCACTATACGGAATCTACCGTTCAGCCACCTACGTAGCTCGTAAGCGTTCTGATGAGGGCACAGCACGAGCCTCGCCGGAAGTCTGTCGCCCGCCGCTTCCAATACGGAAATTATTTCGACGCCGCCCATTCCCGCTATCACCGCCACGTCGACGTCTTCGTCGAGCGGAGCGAAACCGTTGCCGCAAAGACATCTGACTTTGTCCGCGACGCCCGTCTGCTCGCTTAATAAGCGAGTCTTTTCCAGACTTTTTTCGCTTATGTCGATAGCCACGGCTCGTTTTACTTTCCCGGAAAGCACTGCGCCCACGGCTACATAGCCGTGGTCGCACCCTATATCGGCGAGCACCTCGCCGCAACATTCCTCAATCAGCGCGTCTATGCGCTTATCGTACCTTATCACCGTCCGAAACCTGTTATTTATCGAGGAAATCTCTGAGTTTCTTGGTCTTGTTGGGATGTTTGAGACGGCGCAACGCTTTCGCCTCTATCTGACGGATACGTTCGCGGGTGACGTTGAATACCTTACCCACTTCTTCGAGCGTGCGCGGACGGTTGTCGCGCAGACCGTAGCGAAGTATCAGCACCATGGCTTCGCGAGGCGCGAGCGTACCGAGTATTTCGTTGACCTGCTCTTTGAGCATATTGGCTTCCGCGGCGTCTATGGGCGCCGTAGCGGAAGTATCTTCTATGAAGTCGCCGAGGTGGCTGTCGTCCTCTTCGCCTATGGGCGTTTCGAGCGAAACCGGATCCTGAGCTATTTTCTGTATTTCGACGACGCGCGCTTCCGAAATACCCATGGCTTCGGCTATCTCCGCCTGGGTGGGTTCTCTGCCGTATTTCTGCAAAAGAGCGCGCGAAATCTTGATAAGTTTATTTATGGTTTCCACCATGTGCACGGGTATCCTTATCGTGCGCGCCTGATCCGCTATCGACCTCGTTATCGCCTGACGTATCCACCACGTCGCGTAGGTAGAAAACTTGAAGCCCTTGGTGTAATCGAATTTGTCCACCGCTTTCATAAGTCCGAGATTGCCTTCCTGTATGAGATCGAGGAAACTCATACCTCTGCCTACGTAACGCTTGGCAATACTTACGACAAGCCTTAAATTGGCGTTGATGAGTTTTTCCTTCGCTTCCGTATTGCCTTCCGCCATTTCTTTGGCAAGCTGCAATTCCTCTTCAGCGTTCAGAAGCGGCACTCTCCCTATATCCTTAAGATACATCTTAACGGAGTCGTCGATATTGACTTCGTTCATTATTTTTTGCAGAAGTTTATCGTTCTTCGCACTGCTTTGTTCCGCCACCGTTATGCCGGCGTCCGCAAGTTCTTTATAGATATCTTCGATATCCTGCGGCTCCAGATCGAGCTTTTCGAGCTTATTGAGAAGATCCTCTTCATTGACGGTTTTGTCTGCCTTGTCTTTGTAGATGTCTACGATCTTCTGAACTTCTGCCTTGATTTTCGTTTCTTTGTCGGACATTCGACGCTATCCTCCTTTGTGGACTTAATGTTTCTTTAATAATTCGAGCAGTTCCTGCTCCAGCCGGCTCTTGGACTCGCCTTCCGCGGTCTTGAGCTTACCGGTTATTTCGGTTATGCGTTCCTTGCGGCTCTTCTCGCGCATCCTCGCAAGACACGCCGCGTAATATTCCGCCTGCTTGTCCTGCGGCAATGCGTCCGTTGCGGATATTACGGCGTTGACCTCATCCGGGTCTTCGGGCGCAATGTCGAAAAGATCGCCTTTGAGCGGCGGACGATCTTTCTTATCTATACGCTCGGCTATGTATGCGTATATCGCTCTGTGCACGGGATGAGTAAAATATCCCTCGTCGAAATCGCCCACTCTGACGTAAGGCTTGCCCTCTATCACGGACGAAAGCACAAATCTGCACATATTCAGATTCGCGGAGTTTATATTCTCCTTTACCGCGGTTTCGGCATCCTGAACTTCGACTTTCCGCGACTGAACAGCTTTATCCGAGCGGTAATCTCCCAGCGAATTCGAGATACTGTCTTTACTTAATCCGCTGAGTTCCGACACGAGCGCTATATGCGTTTCCCTGCCTATGGGATCGAGCGCCTCGAGCACGGGAAGCGTGGAAAGAGCGAATTTCTCTTTACCGTGCAGAGTGTTGAGATTCTGCCTTGCGGCGAGCGAGCGTATCTTGAATTCGGTAAGCGGCAACGCCGCTTTCATAAGGTCGCGGAAGCCTTCCGCGCCAAGCTTGTTCACCACGTCGTCGGGATCCATTCCGTCGGGAAGCGACATCACGCGCACTTCGAGCCCGGTAGCCTTCAGCATATCGAGCGAACGCCACGTTGCGCCCTGCCCCGCTGCGTCGCCGTCGAAACAAACGTATACCTCCGAAACGTAGCGTTTGATCTCGGAACATTGCTCCGTAGTGAGCGAGGTGCCCATCGACGCCACGGCGTTGTGTATACCCGCCTGGTACAAACTTATCACGTCCATATAC
>JADINF010000132.1 GCA_017694145.1 Candidatus Stercoripulliclostridium pullicola | reverse complement strand
CCCGATTTGATATCCGGCGCGAGTTTGCCGCTTTTCTTGTATTCGGTATAAGTTTCGGCGACTTTGGAATTGAAATATTTGAGGTCGGGACCGTCGAAACACATGTGGTTGCATACCGTGGCGAGCACGTCCTTTCCGTTGGCGCGGATAAGCTTAACGCGGAACTGCACTTTGCCCTGCGCACAGATCTCCGTGCCGAGGAATTTGTCAAGATATCCCCACACGTCGTCCGTTTCCACCAGTTCGAAGTAGTCCGCGCTCGTATAATCTTCGTTCACCGTCCAGTAGGGGCGGATGAAATTGTTGTGGAAAGTGGAGTGCAGAACGGGTATCTTCTTCAGAATGGCGTCGTAAACTTTTTTGAGCGCTTCTTCGTCTATCGTGCCGTCATAGAAATACACCGCGTGCATGGTGCGGTCGTAATAGTTACGGAAAAGATATTGCATCTTGTCCCACATTTCCGCTTTGAGAAATTTTTTCATGCGAACTCCTTTATTTTTTAAGGCTGTTAATATTTATCGCACAGATTATAGCACGCGCGCGCGTAAAATGCAAAAATTTACGGGCCCTGAAGCCCGTAAAATATAAGTTAACGCGAAAATTTATTTTACGCTCACGCGCGCTTGCGGAACAGGAATACTATCGTCGAAACGATTATTATGAGCGCGGCGCCGCCTATGAGAATATAGATGAGATAATCGTTTTCTGCTTCGCTTATGAACGCTATAGTGGTAACGTCCGCGGCGTTATCGATGGTGACGTAACCTTCCTTGACGTCGAGTATTTTTACCGAATAATTGCCTTTTTCTTTGACTATTACTTTAACCGTAGCGTTTTCTTTGAGCGACGAAGGTACCTTTACCGAAATGGAAGGATTATTGACGATCGTGGTGATCTCGC
Organism: Candidatus Stercoripulliclostridium pullicola; assembly: GCA_017694145.1. Lineage (GTDB taxonomy): Bacteria > Bacillota > Clostridia > Christensenellales > DTU072 > Stercoripulliclostridium_A > Stercoripulliclostridium_A pullicola. Next base: position 1,928 of record JADINF010000132.1, on the reverse strand, counting down.
CGTTGCCGTCCACGACCTGTACGTTATAAGCGCGTACCACGGATTCGGAAGAGGATATCACGGAATTGATACCGGGATCGTTTTGCGGCAGTTTCTCCATTTCGACCGATATGTCGGGATCGAAACCGTCTTCGTTATCCACGCGGATATCGATGCCGCCATCCTCGGCAAGCAGTACGTCGCGCAGAATGGTTATCTCCATAGCCGCGACGGCGGGGGCGTAATAGCTGTCGGTTTCCTCGGCGGAGAGGGTGATAACGTATTTACCCACCTCGGAGAAGGAGTTGACGTGACTTATTTCGCCGTTAAGTTCGTAGGTTACGAGCACGGGCGCGCCGCTCGAGCAGGTGGCGTCGATAACGTATGCGGTGCCGTCGTAAATAAAGGATACGCTCGCCGTATAGCTTATAAAGCTCGAATACTTCTTTATTTCGTATACGCCGTTTATGAAGGTGACGTCGTAATTCTTATTGGTATATGCGCCGGTTATAGCGTATAAGCCCATATCGTTACCCGCTTCTTTTGCGATCGTTATGCCGACGTTGTCGCCTTCGACCACGTTGCCTTCCGTTATTTTATAAGCGGTTCCGTCGAAAGCGTATTCGCCCGTTTCGGAGTATTCTGCGCTTTGATCGGATATGAGTACGGTGAGCGGACGAGGCATTATCACGTAGTTTGCGGAAACGAAGGTGACGCTATAATCGCTTGCGTTCTGCGCGTTGAGGCTGCCAATGTTTATGGCGTAAGAGCCTACGGAATTCCCCGCGACGCGCTCGAGCGCGCCGACAAGGGAGTCGCCTTCGACCAGACCGTTGACGGAGTAGGCGAGTTCGGCTTCGGCGTTACCGTAATATACGGTTATTTCCTCAGCGGTTATTGTCATCGCTTTCGGGGTTATTCTGTATATTGCGCCTGCGGGTTCGAATTCTATCACGTAGTCGGGATTCTCTTCGCGAAGAGTGCCGATCTCGACGGCGTGATCGCCCGCGGAAACACCGGAGCACGCGAGCGCGCCGCGGATAAACATACCGTTTTCGCCGACGTCCTCGGCGACCACGTTACCTTCTATCGTATACGCGATGAAATTAGGCTCGTCGCCGTAGACCTGTTCGGTAAGCTTAACGGGGGTTACGGTCACGGTGATGACCGTTATTTCGCAGATACCGGCTTCGTAAGTAATGGAGTAGTTGGGGTTATTCTCGTCGGTGAGGGTGCCTTGCGGTATGGAGTGCTCGCCCACGTTGAACGAGGTAAGTACGCCGAGCTCGCCGGCAAGAGGGTAGCCCTCATAGACCGTGCCTTCTACGGCGTATGTGAACGGCTCGATCTCTACGCCGTATTCGTAGCTTACGCTTACGGAAACAACCTTCACGGGGGCGCGTTCTATGACGTACTCCGCGCCTACGAAGGTCACTTTATAATTCGGGTGCGTAAATTCCTCTACCGCCACTATAGAGTAGGTGCCCGCTTCCACGGGAAGCGTCGCGTGATCCGCTATACCGAGCGCACCTGCGAGAGCGTCGGCGTCGTTATAGAGGAAGCCTGAAGTCGTATACGTAAGCGTTACGCCGCCGTCCGTCGCGTCGAAGACGCGTGAGAGGGCGTTCGCCGTCACGGTAGCTGTTTTGGGAACGATTACGAACTTGTCTTCGGCATCCGTAAGGACGGCGCTGTAATTATCGGCAAAGCCTTCTTCGAGCGTTACGGAGGTAATATCGTAGCTTCCCGCGTTAGCTCCTGCTTCCCTCACGAATGTAGCGGTGAAGCTTTCGCCGATGTCGGAAGTAACGGTCTGCGTGAGCTCGGGATCGAGCGCGCCGTAAGTCTTACGGAAAGTTTCGGGGACTATCTCTATCTTGCGCGCTTCGACGGTGAAATAATTGTCCGCGGCTACGCTTGCGGTGTAGTTCTTATCGTTGACCGTAACG
>JADINF010000131.1 GCA_017694145.1 Candidatus Stercoripulliclostridium pullicola | reverse complement strand
ATCGCGCGCTCTTTATATACGCAACAACGCATCGTAGGCGTTTTGCCGGGAACGATCATCGCCGGAATGTCGAGCATCTTGTCGTACAGCTTGTCTTTCCAGGCAAGGCGCGCCACTTCGCGCAACACTCTGTACTTAAGATATTGCACTTTGGTATCGAATCTGTTCATAGTTCAATCCTCTCGATAATATTTCCTTGTAAATTCTTGATAAAAGCGAATCCGTCCTCTATGACGGCGTAAGCGGGTTCGGAGCCGCCTTTCGGCAGCGACAGCGACGACAGGTTGACGAAGGTCACCCCGCCCACTCTCCAAACGGCGTTGACGTGGGTGTGTCCGTAAAAGACGGCGTCGTAGTGCTCGTCCGGCGGCGAATCGGGATTTATGCGGTGCCCGTGGGTAAAAAGAATTTTTTTACCTCCGGATACAGCCGACTAATATTCGGGGAAAGGCTTACCGATAACCGTTTCGTCCACTTCGCTGTCGCAGTTGCCTTTGACGAAAACGGAAGGCACCTTCAGTTCCTTGATAAGCGCGGTGACTTCGCGGGGGGAATACCCGTCCGTCAACGGGTTACGCGCTCCGTTATAATTCAAGTCGCCCAAAAAGACGAACAGCGCGGGCTTCTCTCTCTCGATAGCCGCCGCGAGATCTTTTGCCCGCGCGAGCGAGCCGTGGAGATCGGTAGCAACGAGTATCTCAGTCATAGTTCACCTCCACCACCTTGCCCATACGGCGCAGATGATCGGATATTGTGTCGACGAGCTTCAATTTCATCGTGATGTCGATGGGAAGCCCCTGATGGGCGGCGTTTATGCTCTGCCCCACGAAGAAAGTAACGTGCGTAGCCTGCTCGAAAAGAATGTCCGCAAGCAACGAAGCGCCGTCCTTTTTCGTGAAATATTTAGGGGTAAGGTCGCTCGTGCTCAAATATTTTTCGCTGAGTTCGACGAGCTTACGCAAAGTAAGCACCCCTTCAGTCGTGAGGTCTATCCCGTCGATGTGCCCTATCGGGGGCACGTCCTTGTCGGGAAAGTCGAAATCGGTCTTTATCGTTTTGCCGAGATAACGCGCCACTATCGTGGAGCTGGTACCGCCGCAGACCACCTTCTTGCCGGGTCCTTCCATAAAGCGCGCCACATAGAAATCGTCTTTGGTTTTATCTACGGGCGGTCCGACCATGATATTTACGTGGAGCGCTTCGCGCACCCTGACCGCCGCCACCGTGGTGTCGTCGCCCGGGGAATCGAGATAAAGGTCGTTGCATGCGCTCGCGAGAAGGCACGCCACGCACCTCGCGCTCATAGTGGGTTTAACGGCTTTGTCGAGGTAGGCTTTGACGTCCTTGCGGAGCCAGCCGAAATTGAGTATCATTCCGATGCCCGCGTGAATCACGCCGTCGCTCATCATGACGATATAATCGCCGGGTTTCAGTTTAAGTTCGGTGATATAGACCGTTTTGCCGCTGTAATCGTGGGCTTTACGGTCGAAATCGGCGCATTTGCCGCCGGTAATATATATGGCTTCGGGATTGTCGAATTCGAACAGATACCCTTCGCCCTGCTTGTTCATGTATACTACGGAAAAAGTGGCGTAAGCCACCCCCCTTTCTTTGCACACCGGCAAAGTCTGTATAATGGTATTGACGCACTCGTCGAGGTCGATGCCGTTGGACACCATCGTGCAGAGTATCTTACTCGTAAGAGTGGCGAGAATATTGGCTTTTACGCCGCTTCCCAATCCGTCGGCGAGCACCACCGTGGTATAGTCGCCGTTATAGGCGACTTCCACTTTATCGCCGCACAGTTCTTCGTGCGCCTTGTTGAGCGAGGTGTATCCGTTCTCGAGATAAAGCTCCATACTTCCTTCCCCGCCGTTCTATTCTTCTTCCTTCGAGTCGGACAAAGTCTTCTTCAGCTTGAGGAGCGCGACCTTCGTTTCCGCAGTCGTTTCTCCGAGCAGGGAAGCTATCTCCTGCGCTACGCGCATCTGCTTCTTGATGACTTCGTCGGTGGTTTCGAGAGTTTTGGCTTTCACTTCGTCGAGCTGTTTGTCGTACGCCACGCTGTCGGTGACGTCCTTCAGGACCGCGAAAAGTATCTTATGCTCGGGAAGCAATACGATATTCATATCCGCGTAACGCTTGGTCTGCTCGATGAACATATGCTTCTTGACCACGTTCTTGCCGCCGTTCAACGCCATGACGAAGGCGTCCGCGTTGATACACTCGTAAATGTATAAGCCTTTCGGGTCGGTCTCGGTGATACCGAGTATCTTCCTCGCGAGTCCGTTCAGCTCGCTTATGCGCAGGTCGTAGTCGAGAATGAGTATGCCGTTGGGGCTGTTCTGAATTATCTCGTAGGACATGCTCTCGGCGCGGGTGCGCATATAAGGTATGCACATCTCTATATCGGCGTTGCCGCGCGCGACGGCGATGGCTTTCTCTCTGCAGGTGGAATATCCGCACGCGCCGCAGTTGAGCTCGTCTTCGGGCTTGAATTTGCCCGTCCTTGCGAGTATCGCGCGAATATCTCTTTCGCCGGGCACGACGGAATTCACGGATATGCGCGGGTGTCCTTCGATAAGGTTCACGCCTTCGGCGTCGATTCTAATAGGTTCGGAACCCGATTCTCCGACGTATTTACGCACCGCTTCGTTGGCTTTGAGCGCGCCTCCGGAACGCTTCAGCGAACAAGGTCCGTTGATACAGGCGTATTCGCAACAGTTGATCTCTATGAACATTCCCTCGAGATCCTCTATTCCTTCGAGCACGTCGAAGCTGCGGTTTACGCCGTCCACGGCGACGTATTCGTACCCGCCGGGCAGGCTTTCGAAAGACTTGATGATACCGCGGCTTATGGGATAATAACGCGCTTTGTTAGCCTCCCCTTCTTTCTGATTGCCGACCGAAGCTATCGCGTTAAGATCGATATTCTTCGCCGCGAACATTTCGGAAAGCTCTTCGAAAGTAAGCACGCCCGCTATGATACCGCTCTCTTTGGCTTCGCGTTTTTTCGCGATACACGGTCCGATAAAGACCACTTCGGCTTCGGGATAGCGTTTCTTGAGAAGCCTTGCGTGCGCCACCATCGGCGACGCCACCGGCGCAAGATATTTAAGCGCCTTGGGATAATAAAGCTGTATCATCCTGTTGATCGCGGGGCAGGCGGATGTTATGAAATTCTTGTAATCGCCGCTTGCAAGAAGCTTTGCGTATTCCTCGGTGACAATGTTTGCGCCTACAGCCGTTTCTTCCGCTCCGCGGAAACCGAGCTTGGCGAGCGCTATCGTGAATACGCCGAAATCGGATACGCCGAAACTGCTGACAAACGAAGGAGCGACGCTCGCTATCACGGGCTTACCGCCGCGTAACAACGCCTCGACGCTCTCCACTTCGCTGTGCACTTTTTTCGCGTTCTGAGGACAGACGGTGGTGCATTTTCCGCAGAGAATGCACCTGTCCTCTATGATCTTCGCCTGATGCGATTCGAATTTGATCGCTTTGACGGGACACTCGCGCAAGCACTTGTAACAGTCCTTGCAACGGGCGGTCTTAAAATCGAGATATTCCATATCGAGAATGTATCGGTTTACGCTTTCTTTTCCTCATTGACCGCTTTAACGACGACGTCGTCGAAAAATTCGGTCACTTTGGCGGGATCGACGGCATAGTACTTGTCGTTGACGGTAACGCTCACGCCTTCGGCGCCGCACTTGCCCATGCAAAACGCTCCGCCGAGCTCCACGTCGTCGTCGAGCTTATTGGTCTTGACGAGGTACTGGAGTTCTTCCACGACTTTGCGCGAACCTTTGAGGTGGCAGGAACTGCCGATACAAACGGTGATTTTAGCCATAACTTACATTCTCCTTATTCGTAATCGACTACGTCTACCCAGTGCATAAGGAATTCGCGTTCGTTCTTCTTTCCTTTCACCATCTGGGAAGCCGCGACGATAGGTATCCATTTCTGAACGTACTGCTTGGCGGTGTCGCTCGTCTTGCAGAAAAGGTCGAGGTACTTCTCGGCGGTGGAGATATCGCCGTCGAGCCAGAACAACAGATAGGTGCGAGCTACGTCCGCGGAAGCGTTGCCCTGGGTGGCGTGCGCCCAGTCGATGATAAAGGGCGTTCCGTCCTTCGAAATGATGATGTTGCTCGGGTTGAAGTCGCCGTGGCACACTTTGTCGTGCTTGGGCATTCCGTCAAGCCTCGTGTGCAGGTCGTAACGCGTGGTTGCGTCGAGATCCGCCGCCGAGATCTTGCGGTTCATCTTGTCTTTCAGCTTGTTGAGCAACGGGGCTTTCTTCGAGTGTACCTCCATCTGCAGGTCCACGAACAACTTAAGATATTCGTCCTTCTTCTCGGGATTGGCTTTCATAAGCTGTTCGAGCGTTTTGCCTTCGATATATTGTAACACTATAGCCCATTTCCCGTCAATAGTGGTTACCTCGAGAAGTTTGGGAATATTGAGCCCGGTCTCCTCCACTCTCGCCTGATTGAGAGCCTCGTTGAGAATGTCCGCTTTGGAATAACTCTCGTCGAAAAGTTTGATGACTTTGTCGCCGCTGCGGTAAAGAGTCTTTGAATTGCGTACTGCTATGATCTTATCGAATTCCATTGCCGTTCTCCTTATTTTCCGTAATATGCGTTGAGGTACATTTGTTTGATCTCGCTCATCAGCGGATAGCGCGGGTTGGCGCCGGTGCACTGATCGTCGAATGCCTGTTCCACCATCTCGTCGAGTCTGTCGAGGAAGTTCTGTTCGTCGATGCCGTAATCCTTGATGGTCTTTTTGATACCGACTTTCTCTTTGAGCTCGTCGATGGCTTTGATGAGGTTTTCGAGTTTCTCGGAGTCGTTCTTGCCTTTGATACCGAGATAATCTGCTACTTCGGCGTATCTTGCGAGGGTATGCGGATGATCGTACTGCGGGAAGGTACCCATCTTGGCGGGAACTTCGGCGGCGTTGAAGCGGAGCACTTCGTCGATCATAAGAGCGTTGGCCACGCCGTGCGGCAGGTGATGGAAAGCGCCGAGCTTATGCGCCATCGAGTGGCACACTCCGAGGAAGGCGTTGGCGAACGCCATACCCGCCATAGTGGCGGCGTTAGCCATCTTCTCGCGGGCGAGAGGATCGTTGGGACCGTTGTCGTAAGCGCGGGGCAGATACTCGAATATCATCTTGAGGCTCCTCATCGCAAGACCGTCGGTGTAATCGGTCGCCATCATCGAAGCGATAGCCTCGAGGTCGTGAGTAACCGCGTCGATACCGCTTGCGGAGGTAAGTCCCTTAGGCGCGTTCATCATCATATCCGCGTCCACGATAGCCATATTGGGCATGAGCTCGTAGTCGGCAAGAGGATATTTGACGCCGCTTCTCTCGTCGGTTATAACGGCGAACGGAGTGACTTCGGAGCCGGTACCGGCGGAGGTGGGCACCGCGATGAAGTACGCTTTCTCGCCCATCTTCGGGAAGGTGTAAACACGTTTACGGATATCCATAAAGCGCATTGCGAGATCCATAAAGTCGACTTCGGGATGCTCGTACATTACCCACATTATCTTACCGGCGTCCATAGCGGAGCCGCCGCCCACGGCGATGATGCAGTCGGGCTTAAAGGCGTTCATCGCGGCGGTACCCTCTTTCGCGCAAGCGAGCGTGGGATCGGGAGCGACGTTGAAGAACGTGGTGTGGGTTATACCCATTTCGTCGAGTTTGTCGGTTATCGCTTTGGTGTAACCGTTATTGTAAAGGAAGCTGTCGGTGACGATGAACGCTTTCTTCTTGCCCATAACGTTCTTGAGCTCGTCGAGAGCCACCGGGAGGCAACCTTTCTTTATGTATACTTTTTGCGGTGCTCTGAACCACAACATATTTTCTCTCCTTTCCGCTACTGTCTTGATATTGATAAGGTGTTTGACGCCGACGTTTTCGCTGACGCTGTTGCCGCCCCAGGAACCGCAGCCGAGCGTAAGGGAAGGCGTGAGTTTAAAGTTATATATATCGCCGATACCGCCCTGCGACGAAGGAGTGTTGACGAGCACGCGGCAGGTCTTCATCCTCGCGTAGAACTTCTCCAGTTTTTCTTGCTGGGTAAGACGGTCGATATATATCGAAGAAGTATGACCGAAGCCGCCGTCAGCGATAAGCCTTTCGGCTTTGTCGAGCGCTTCGTCAAAGCTCTTGGCGCGATACATTGCGAGTACGGGGGAGAGCTTCTCGTGAGCGAATTCTTCGCTTATATCCACGGATTCCACTTCGCCGATAAGCACTTTCGCGGTTTCGGGAACGGTAACGCCCGCGAGCGCCGCGATCTTATAAGCGGACTGCCCTACTATCTTAGCGTTAAGCGCGCCGTTAATGATTATGGTCTTACGCACCTTCTCGGTTTCGTCGGGCTTGAGGAAATAAGCTCCGCGCGCGGCGAATTCCTTTTTAACGGCATTGTAAACTTTATCGAGCACGATAACGGACTGCTCGGAAGCGCATATCATACCGTTATCGAAAGTCTTACTGTGGATAATGGAGTTGACGGCAAGCAGGATATCCGCGGTATCGTCGATTATCGCGGGAGTATTGCCCGCGCCCACGCCCACTGCGGGTTTACCGGACGAATACGCCGATTTGACCATTCCGGGACCGCCGGTAGCAAGGATTATGTCCGCTTCCTTCATAAGAAGGTTGGTCATCTCGAGGCTCGGAATGTCTATCCAGCCGATGATGCCTTCGGGAGCGCCCGCTTTGACCGCCGCTTCGAGCACTATTTTAGCCGCTTCGATGGTCGATTTCTTCGCTCTCGGATGAGGGCTGATGATTATGCCGTTGCGGGTCTTCAACGCTATAAGCGTTTTGAATATCGCGGTGGAAGTGGGGTTCGTCGTAGGTATAACGGCGCAGATAACGCCCACGGGTTCCGCTATCTTTTTGATACCGAACGCCTTGTCTTCTTCGATCACGCCTACGGTCTTGGTGTTTTTATAGGCGTTATAAATGTATTCCGAAGCGTAATGGTTCTTGATGACCTTGTCTTCGACGACGCCCATTCCGGTTTCCTCTACCGCCATTTTGGCAAGAGGAATACGCATCTTGTTAGCCGCCATAGCCGCTTCGAAGAAGATTTTGTCTACCTGCTCCTGGGTGTAAGACGCGAATTTAGCCTGAGCTTCGCGTACTCTTGCGATTTCCCTTTCGAGCTTCTCGACACAGTCAACCGTTTCTCTTTGCAATGCCATAAATGTATATCTCCTAATTTTGGTTTTCTTTTCTCAATATTTCCTGCAGCTGCGCGGAAAGTACCGCCAGCGACGCAGCCATATTTTCGTTTTTGAGCGCAACGCTCTCCGGAACGACGATGTGTTCCTGCGTGAAGTTCCATATCCCGCGTATGCCCGCCTTCACGAGAAGATCCGCCATAGCCTGCGCGTGCTCCTGCGGCACGGTAAGAACGGCTATTTTTATGTCGAGCTTCTCGATCGCGCTCGCGAGCTTACCCGTGGGAAGTATCTTCTTGCCGTGAATGCTCTTACCGATTATCGCGTCGTCCACGTCGAAACCGGCTATTATATTCAATCCGTATTCTTCGAAACCGCCGTATCCGAGAAGCGCCTGTCCGAGTTTACCGGCGCCCACGAGCACCGCGTCCTTTACGTTGTTGCAGCCGAGGAACTCCTCGAGATCGGATATAAGATCCGATACGACGTAACCCACTTTGGGCTTCCCGTCCACCACCTTCGCCGCAGAAAGATCTTTTTTGACAATCGACGGAGATAAAGAAAGCACTTCCGCGAGCGCCACGCTGGACACGGTTTCCCTGCCCTCTTTGCGCATCTCGTAAAGTGCCTTGAGATATTGCGGTAGCCTGTGATAGGTCGCCAGCGATACTTCGTTATCTGCCATCTTACTCTCCGCCAATCGATAAAATTATATCGATATTTATTTATCGATTAGATTGTAATCCTTAACGCCGCGACTGTCAAGCGAAACGCAACATAAAAAATAAATTTTTTAGGACATGAAAAATGTTAAGGCGCCTTCCTCGTAAAGGGTACGTGAAGAACTCCGCGCGCCATGCGCGTAAGAGGAAGTGACAAAGGACGCAACTTACGCATAGGATGTAATGAACGGGAAAAGGCGCTTTACATAATCATAAGGAGCGTAAACATGATAGCAATAGTAACAACCGATTTTCCCGAACTCACCACGTCGCTGTGCGGAAGATTGCGCCTGTGCGAGCACCGGGCGTACGGGCTTACCTTCTACATTGCGGAAATATGCGGCTCGCGCGTAATGCTTGCGAACGTAGGCGACACGAAAGTAGCTTCCGCGGTAAATCTCTCGAAACTCCTGAGTTGCCACCGCCCCGCGGCGGTAATAGCCGCAGGTAACCTTGCGGGAGTGAGCGGCGCCGCGACCGGCACGGTCGTAATAGCCTCCGACAGCGTGCAGTTCGACGTCGATTTCAGCAAGCTGGGTTATTCGTGGGGCGAGATACCCGCTCTGAACAAGACCTATTTCCAAGCCGATCCCAATCTCGTCGCGCTTGCCAAATGCGCGGGAGCGGCGTTGAGCGCGCAATACGTAACGGGCAGAGTCGTAACGGGCGACAGGTTCATAGCCGACACGGTCAAAGCGAACGACCTTGCCTCCACCCGGTCGGCAACGGGCGTAGACGCGGAAACCGCGGCTCTTGCGGAATGCGCGTACATGTACGGAGTGCCTTTCGTATCCGTGAAAGCCGTAAGCAACTCCGGCGGCGATAACGCCGTGGGAGAATATGCCGCCAACCGTCTTGCCGCAGACTCAGTATCCCTGGACTTCGCCCTCAAAATGGCGTGCGTTGCCGCCGACGGGCGTTGCCTGTGCGGCGTTAATCCGTAAAGCGACGCGATACTTAAGAAAAGACCGTCCTTAACCGGGCGGTCTTGCTTTATAAATAGGATAAATAAATAATTAATTATAAACCCGCTTCTTTCGCGGCTCTCACGAGCGCGCTCGCCCCTATCCTGTCGGCGCCCGCTTCTATCATTGCCTGCGCGGCTTCGAGAGTGCGTATGCCGCCCGCCGCTTTTACCCTGACGTTTTCTCCTACGCGCTTACGGAAAAGCGCGACGTCCTCTACCGTCGCCCCTCCTTTGGCGAATCCCGTAGAAGTCTTGATGTAATCCGCTCCCGCTTCGGTAACGAGATCGCATACGAGAAGTTTTTCTTCTTCGGTAAGCAAAGCAGCTTCGACTATAACTTTGAGTATCTTATCGCCGCAAGCCTTTTTAACGGCGGCAATTTCCTCTTTTACGTAACCCGTATCGCCGCTTTTGAGAGCGCAAATATTGATCACCATATCTATTTCGTCCGCGCCGTCGGCTATTGCGGCACGCGCTTCCGCGACTTTTACGTCGCTTGTGCAATAACCGTTAGGAAAGCCCACGACCGTGCAAACCGTTACTCTGCCGGCAGAGTATTCGGAAGCGTATTTTACGTAATACGGCGGTATGCACACGCTCGCGACGCCGTATTCCGCGGCTTCGTCTATAAGCGCGTCCGTTTCGGCGCGGGTAGCCGTCACCGACAATAAAGTATGGTCGCAACGCGCAAGTATATTTCTGATTTCCTTTTCGTTCATATCGGAGGTTCCTCCCTGCCGAAGGTTATTTTAACGTGCGCGCTTTACGCTTTTTCGCGGCGCGCTCCGCAATTTCTTCGATAATTTTCTGCGCCTCCACGAGAGGCACTATCAATACGGCGCAACCTATGGCGATACCCCATTCGGCGGCGTTGAGCGGCGCGATGCCGAATACTTCTGCTATCGGCGGCACGAGCGCGACAAGCAACATAAGCGCCACTCCGACCACGAAAGAAAGATCGAGCCAGACATTTTTGAAAATATCCTTATGGAATATCGAGCTTTCGCGTTTCTTGAGGTTGAAGCTGTGGAAAAGCTGTATAAGGCAAAGGCTTACGAACGCCATGGTCATACCTACCGCGGGTATAGCCCTGTCGGGAAGCACGTAGTGACCGAGAGAGAACGAAAGCATTACGAGCGCGGTCTGCATAATCCCCTGGATTATAATGTCCTGACCCGTCCTTCCGCTGAAAAGGCTGCTTCCGGTCTTACGCGGAGGCACGTTCATAAGGTTGGATTCGGCTTCTTCCACTCCGAGGCTTAAAGCGGGCAGGCTGTCGGTGACGAGATTCACCCACAAGATCATCACGGGGGTCAGGAATTCCACTCCGAGGAAAACGGTCGCTATGAACAGGCACAGCACTTCCGCTATATTCGCCGACAAGAGGAACTGTACCGCTTTCTTGATATTGGCGAATATCTTTCTGCCCTCCTCGACCGCGCTCACTATCGTGGCGAAATTGTCGTCGGCGAGTATCATATCCGCGGCGCCCTTGGAAACCTCCGTACCGGTTATGCCCATACCTATGCCGATATCCGCTTCCTTGATCGAAGGCGCGTCGTTCACTCCGTCGCCGGTCATGGCGACTACGTTGCCGAATGAGCGGTACGCCTTGACGATGCGCACTTTGTTCTCCGGGCTTACGCGGGCAAAAACGCTGTATTCTCTTATTACGGAAGCGAATTCTTCGTCCGAAAGAGCGTCTATCTCCGCGCCTTCCATAACTTTGTCGCCGGGGCGCAGAATACCTATCTCCGCGGCGATCGCCGCCGCCGTGTCGCGATGGTCGCCCGTTATCATTATCGGGCGCATACCCGCGCCCGTAGCCACGCGCACCGCCTCTTTGACTTCGGGACGAGGAGGATCTATCATTCCCACGAGTCCCACGAAGATCATGTTTTCTTCGGCTTCGCTCACTCCCTCGAGCCCGTAATTGACGGCTACGCCGAGCACGCGTAACGCCTTCTTCGCCATAGCCGAATTGGCTTTTCTTACCGCTTCGCGGTCGGCTTCCGTGATGATCTCCGCTTTACCGTTACGCATTATGCGCGAGCATCTTCCGAGCATGACGTCCGTAGCGCCCTTTATATACGCTACGCGCTCGCCGCCGCGCTCGTTGTAGGTTGTCATAAGCTTCCTCACCGAATCGAAAGGAATCTCGTCCACTCGCTTGTATTCTTCGCGCAACGTAGCGTAATCGAAGCCGTGCGCTTCCGCAAAATACACGAGCGCCGTTTCGGTGGGATCGCCCGAATAACCGGTTTCGGCTTTTGCCGAATCGTTACAGAGCGCGACCGCCCGTATCAATAATTCTCCGTCGACGTCGACTTCCGCGTCCGCGCCGGCGCTACCGCGGGCGGTATATATCTCCTTGACGGTCATTCTGTTCAGGGTGAGCGTGCCCGTCTTATCCGTGCAGATTATTTCGCAACAACCGAGCGTTTCGACGGCGGGCAGGTTGCGGATGATGGCGTTTCTCTTGCTCATCCTCTGCACCCCTATCGCGAGCACGATAGTCACCACTGCGGGGAGCCCCTCCGGTATCGCCGCGACGGCTATAGCCACGGCGGTCATGAAAGCTTCTATTATAGGGACGTCGCGTATAAGAGCCGCAGCAAATATCGCTATCGCGATCGCGAGTACGGCGATACTTAATATCTTCGCGGTTTTTGCAAGCTGCTTCTGGAGCGGAGTGGTCTGATCGTCGTTTCCCTGAAGCATACCGGCTATTTTACCGACTTCCGTTTTCATACCGGTAGCTACAACCACCCCGGAGCCCCTGCCGTAAGAAACCACGCCCGTAGAAAAAGCCATGTTCTTTCTGTCGCCGAGCGGCGCATTCTCCGCGATAACGGCTTCCGAATCTTTCTCTACGGGTACCGATTCTCCCGTCAACGCGGCTTCTTCTATTTTCAGCGAAGCCGATTTCAAAAGTCTTATGTCGCAAGGAACTATATCTCCCGCCTCGAGAATGACGAGATCTCCTATGACTATTTCTTCGCTCCTCACCTGCGCGACGCGCCCGTCGCGCACCACCTTCGAAAAAGGCTTATTCATATTCTTGAGCGCTTCGAGCGCCGCTTCCGCCTTACTCTCCTGAGTCACTCCGATTATCGCGTTGATCACGACGATAAGCATTATGAGTCCGGAGTCTATAAGGTCGGAATAATTCTTCTCGAATATCGCCACCGCCGCCGACACCACAGCCGCCGCGATAAGCACGATGATCATCACGTCTTTGAATTGTTCGAGGAATTTCACGAAAAGCGATTTCTTTTTCTGAGACGCGAGCTCGTTCCTGCCGTTTTCGTTAAGCCGCTTCGCCGCCTCCTCGCTTTTAAGCCCCGTGCCGTCCGTTTCCGCCGCGCGCAATACTTCTTCTTTTGACTCGGAATAAAACGTCATATAGCCTCCGTTATGTGCCGTAGAAACGAAAAGACTTCCGACAAAAAAGAACATTCTCTTTTGTCAAAAGTCTCGTTTACCTTTCGGCTGTGCCGCCAGAAGCGAACTTCGGGATTGTTGGCGGCATCAATTTAAACTACTCCCTTTTGAACTTTGCGGTCGCCCGCAACGTGTAAGGATATATTATCACCGCGCGCAAGCGCTGTCAAGGCAAAACGCGGTTATTTAGCGGGACTCCACACTTTGGGGTAGAACAGGAGGAGCAACGGCACGACCTCGAGTCTGCCGAGGAGCATATCCACGGTTAGTACGATCTTCGAGAATATAGAATAATCGGCGTAAGAATACAACGGACCTACCGCACCCAAGCCGGGACCTACGTTGTTAAGGCAGGAGGCTACGGCGGAAATATGCGTGGTGAAGTCGAAGGTCGCGTGCTCCACTACCGAAACGAGCAGGCAGGACGCGACGAATATCGTTATATATACTATGAAATAGGAACTTACGCTGTGCGAAAGTTCGTCGCTTACGGGCTTACCGTCGAGGCGCACGGTATTGAAGGAACGCGGAGAGCAAGCCTTTTTGAAATTACGGATACCGTTTTTGAAAAGGATAATGACACGCGAAACCTTAAGACCGCCCGCGGTACTACCCGCCGAACCGCCGATGAACATCAAAAGGACTAATGCGAACTGTGCGAACGCCGGCCACGTAGCGAAATCCGCGGTGGCGAAACCCGTTGTGCTCATGATCGTAGACGCCTGGAAAGCCGAATATCTGAGCGCTTCTCCGAACGTTGCGTAAACGTTATTGACCAGAAGACACACCGTGATCGCGAGGGTAGCCCCCACGAATATCGACAGCATCCAATGGAGCTCTTCGCTTCTCAGAGCCTCCCTGACATGCCCTATCAGAATGAAATAGAACAGGTTGAAGTTCATCGAGAATATCATCATAAACACCGTGATGACTACGTCGACGTAAACTGAATCGAAGTGCCCCACGGAATCGACGTAATTTGAGAAGCCGCCGGTACCCGCGGTACCGAAGGCGTGTATGAAGCTGTCGAAAAGGTCGACGTTCTTATCGATGACAAGCAATACCACTTCGAGCGCGGTAAGCACGATATAGATACCGTAAAGTATCCTTGCGGTAAACCGAAGTTTACTTACTATTTTACCGAATTGAGGTCCGGGGACCTCCGCTTTCAGTAGGTGGACGATGGCGGGATTACTTTTCGGAAGCACCGCGATGACGAAAACGAGCACGCCCATACCGCCTATCCAGTGGGTCATGCTGCGCCAGAAAAGCAGGCTTTTCGGTATGATCTCGACGTTGGGGATTATAGAAGATCCCGTGGTGGTAAAGCCCGAAACCGTCTCGAAAAGGCAATCGATGAAATTGGGTATCGCGCCGCTTATACGGAAAGGAAGCGCGCCGAAAACGGACATACATATCCAGGCGAGCGCGACTATTACGAAGCCCCCTCTTGCGCGGATGGAGCTGTCTTTGGGTTTAAGTACTACGCAGGGAATACCTACCAGAAGCAAAACGCCTATAGTGACGCCGAAAGCGAGCGGCGTATTGTATTCGTATTCGCCGTAACCGAACGTCATCGCGAACGGGACCAGCATGAACGCTGCCGTTATCACGGCTATCTGCCCTAGAATGTACGCGGTAAGTCGGTAATTCATCGTTCACCCCAGTATCTCGTTGAAATCGTCCGTGAATTCGCGGGTGGTGACCACTATCACGGTGTCGCCTTCCTCGATGGTGGAATTACCGTCGGGAACGATTATCTCGTTATTGCGGATTATGGTGGCGATAATGATCTGCTTACCGAGTTTAACGTTGCGAAGAGGCACGCCGAGCGCCTTGAAGTCGGACTGAACGCTGAATTCGAGGGCTTCCGCCTGGTCGTTGACGATGCGGTGAAGTTTATTGACCTTGCCGCCAACGGTATTCTGCATGCCGCGCACGTAACGCACTATCTGATCGGCGGTGGTCGCGCGGGTGGAAACTATGCTTTCCACGCCTACGCTCCTTAGCATCTTGTAGTAAGGCATTTTATCCACTTTGGCGATGACCTTTTTGACCCCTTTACTGCGCGCGAACATCGCGAGAATAATATTCTGTTCGTCAAAGCCGCACAGCGCGATGAATGCGTCCGTGCGCGTAAGCCCCTCGTCTACGAGAAGATCCTGGCCGGTACCGTCACCGTGAATTATTTCGACTTTGTTGAGGTTTTCGCTGAGGAAACGGCAACGGGACTCGTTACTTTCCACTATTTTGACGCGAATTCCCAGCCGACGGAGTTCTTTGGCAAGATAAAAAGCTATCATTCCGCCGCCCACTATCATCACGCTGCGGGTGCCTTTACTTCCTGTCGTTTCCTTGAAAAATCCCGCTATTTCTTTGGATGACGCGGTAAAATACACGTTATCGCCCGCTTCCAGACGGAAATTACCTTTCGGGATATGCACTTTACCCGCTCTTTCCACGGCGCATATAAGCACTTTCGTATTGAATTTAGAGGCGAGATCTTTAAGTTCCGTTCCGTTCAGAGCGTCGGTTTCGTTTATTTTTATTTCCGCAAGATTTACCTTGCCGTCCGCAAAAGTTTCTATTTTGATAGCCGACAGAAATTTCAGCGCCCTCGCTATGTCGACCGCGGTTTCGTACTCGGGATTGACCATCATCGAAAGTCCGAGCTCCTTGCCCTGGAACAACGTGAAGTATTCGGGCGTTCTTATACGGGCGATGGTGTCTTTGGCATTGAACTTTTTGCCTACCATGCAACAAAGAATATTTAATTCGTCATGCGGAGTACACGCTATCAGCAGATCGGCAAAGCCCGCCCCCGCTTCCTCCAGCACTTCGTAGCTCGCTCCGTTGCCGAGTATGCCTTTTACGTCGTAATTGTCGATGATGTTCTCGAGTTTTTTTGCGTCGGTGTCGACCGCCACGATATTGTGTCCCTCGTCGGACAAGCGTCCTACGAGTTCCTGACCGACGTTGCCGACTCCCACGATGATAATATTCATTCCTCTCTCCTTACGCGGTGCGTAGTCGCGTATACGTCAAAAGTTTAACACATCCGCGCAAATAATACAATAGATTTCATTTCCCGAGTAAACCCGATAATGTTTCGGCAAAGCCGCGCATAGTCTTGCCTTTGGCAAGCGAATAATAAAATACCCTGCCGTCGTACTTGCCGCCTACGCCGCGCACGGCGTTGTAGCCGCAATCTCCGGCGTTAACTTTGATCAGAAGGCTGTCGAAAGGCATTCCGCGGTGTTCCTCCACTCTGTCGTAAATGAATTCCGCCCATAATCCCGATCGCATTTCCTCTTTCGTAAGACTGTCGAGGCTTACGCCGAGCGCCGGCATTTCGTAACCGTATTCGTTAATATTTTTAAGTACGGCTACCGCTTTATCGAATTCGGGTGACCCGAACGCGAAAAACAATTCGTTACCGTCGTCGTAAACTTTCAGCCCGCAAGGCGAAGCGAGTTTGTTTTTAAGATAATTTTCGTCCTCTTCAAACGTGCTCAAAACGTTCTCCTTTTTCCGCGTCTTTATTGGCGCAGAGCGTCGCCGTTTCCCGGCGGAACGCTATGAATTATACATCATATTCCCCCGCCAGTCAACGTGTTTTATACGCGCGAGTAAAGTCCTTCCCCGTCACACGAAGCCTTATGGGCGCAAAAGTTGCAAAAGACCTTCGGAATGTAGTATAATCGTAATAAATTGAACGGAGGAGATTATATGTACGATATAATATGCAATCCCGTATCGGGTAAAGGTTCGAGCCTTGCCGCTCTCGAAAAGGTCGAAAATATACTGAAAGCCGGCAATATCCCTTACGAAGTGCATCTGACCGAAAAGCCGATGCACGCAACGGAACTTACTCGCGAGATCAACAGAAAACCGCACGCGAAGCTTATCGTCATGGGCGGTGACGGCACGCTTAACGAAGTACTCAACGGAATAGAAAATTTCGATACTCTCGATCTCGGGATAATATCCTGCGGAACGGGCAACGATTTCATACGGGCGGCGAAGCTTCCTTCCGACCCCGCAGAAGCGCTCGAACTTATACTCAAAGGCAACGTGGGGCATTTCGATTATCTCCAGCTCGGCGCGAGAAGGGCTCTGAACTGCGCGGGCGCCGGAATGGACGTCGACGTGCTCGTAAGGTATTCGACGATGAAAGCGTTCAAGGGAAAAGTCAAATATTACGCTTCTCTCATCGACACCCTTATTAAATGCAAATTCCACAAGGTTTCCATCGAAATCGACGGAAAAACGATGGAAAGATCGGTATTTATGATCGCCGCGGCTAACGGCACGTGTATCGGCGGAGGAATGGCTATTTCGCCTCATTCCGTGGTGGACGACGGCAAAATGAACGTGGTATTCATCAACGAAATGCCCAAACGCAAGATCCCCGGCATGCTCATCAAATTCTTGAGCGGCGGCAAGCACATCGACAGCCCGTTCACCGAGGAATATCTTACCGACAAAGTAGTGATACGCGTTCTCGACGAAGGACTTACCGAGGTGGACGGCGAAGTTTTCGACAATAAAGTCATCGACGCCGAACTCGTGACAGGCAAACTTCGCGTTTTCAGATAATTCCCAAAAATTCAATCCGGAATTACCGGACAGAAAACTACAAACCGGCGGCGAAAGCCGCCTTTTCCGCATTATCGAGAAGAACGCTCTTTTCTTCTTCCGTAATGCCCAGACGAGCGTATTCCTTATCGAGATCTGTATCCGAAACGGTCATGTTGTCGGTATTGAGCGTGACTTTCACTCCCGCGCGCATCAAGGCGCGCAACGGGAAAGTTTTTTCGGTACAAGCGCCGGTGTTCAGATTGCTCGTATAACACGTTTCGAGCGTAATCCCCCTTTCCGCAAGCTCCGCGACGAGAGAGTCGTCCTCAACGCACCTCACGCCGTGCCCTATCCTTAGAGCGCCGAGAGCCAAAGCGTCGCGGATTTTGTCTGCGCCGCCCGCTTCTCCCGCGTGTACCGTTATCGGCACGCCCGCTTCCCGCGCCATCGCGAATACCTTCGCGTGGTCGGAAGGAAAATCCTTCGCTTCGTCGCCTGCAAGATCTATCCCCACTACTCCTTTACCCAGAAATTCGGCGGCTGTTCGCGCCGTTTCGCGGTTTTCCTCGTCGGACAACGCTCCCGCACGCATAGCGCAGAATATAAGTCCGCCCGAAAATCTGAATTCCTCTTCCGCCGCTTCGAACGCTACGCACGCCGCCTCGGCGATCTCGCGTTGCGAAGCCCCGCCCGCGGTGAGTAGTCCCGGCGCGAATCGTATTTCCGCGTAACGCATACCGCTTTCCGCAAGCCTTTTCACAAGCGAACGTATGGCGTACGCGACGTTTTCCGGAGTCTGTAAGACGAGCAAAGGGATTTCGAAGCTTCTGAGATATTCTTTCAAATCGGCGCAACACTTCGGCGCCGTCATATATTTACGAAGTTCGCATGCGTTGCGCGCGGGGAGCGCTACACCGCATTTTCCGGCAAGATATATCGCGTCTTCCGCGGTGATACTGCCGTCGAGATGAAGATGAAGATCTATCCCGCCCGACACGCCGCTATATCCTCGCTATAAGTTCGGTGACTAGCGCCGTAAATATCGGCGCGCTTTTCGCCGCGGCTTCCTTGACTTCTTCGTGGGTAAGTTTACCGCTTCCGACTCCGCACGCCATATTCGCCACGCAACTTATGCCGCACACCTCCATACCCGCGTGCCTAGCGGCTATCGCTTCTATAGCGGTGCTCATACCTACGAGATCGGCGCCGAGCAGACCGAACGCGCGCACTTCTTCGGGAGTTTCGTACTGCGGTCCGCTCGCCTGCAAATACACTCCTTCTTTATATTCGAATCCGAGTTTACGAGCTGTCTCGCGCATGATACTCCGTATACGCGAAGAATACACTTCGCTCATATCGGGGAAACGCACTCCGAATTCTTCCGCGTTTTCTCCGCGCAAGGGCGAAGGCATGAACGAGGCTATATGCCCTTTGAGAGCGATAAGATCGCCCACAGCGAAGGAAGGATTTACCGCGCCGCTCACGTTGGTAAGTATAAGTTTCTCCGCGCCGAGCATTCGCATGAGCCTTACCGGCATCACGACTTCTTCGGGCGAGTAGCCCTCGTAATAATGCACTCTCCCGCGCATCGCGACGACGCGCTTACCTCCCAGCGTGCCGAACACGAATTCACCGTCGTGCCCGCTCACCGTTGAAACGGGGAAATACGGCAACATGGTATAAGGTATCGTAGCTTCGGCTACAATATTATCACAAAACGCACCCAATCCGGAGCCAAGCGTGATAGCCGTTTCGGGCACGAACGAAGTAACCGCGCGCACCGCTTCCGAACATTCTTTAAGTTTATCGTAGATCGCTGTCATAACCGAATGATAACACCTTTGGATACGGGTGTCAATAGCTATATTTCCTCTTTACATATCTTTTTAATATGTTATAATATAAACAATACAGACAGAGGAGAGAGCGTTATGAAAAGAAACGGAATGTGCCCGCTGTGTTTTCTAAAGCAGCTTTTCACAAAACCCGAAAGCGTAACCAATATATACAATACCGAACCTTATTCCAACGGCGTCGCGCTCACCCCGCCTATGGGGTGG
>JADINF010000130.1 GCA_017694145.1 Candidatus Stercoripulliclostridium pullicola | reverse complement strand
GTAATAAAGCTTGCTCACTTCGTAAGGGCAGGTCTTGCGGTGAGGGCAACCGTCCATGCAACGCGCGGCGGCGTCAGCCGGAGCGTTTTCGGGGAGGAATACTCTTCTTTCGCCTATGGAATATACTCTTTCGCAGGGCTTGCCGGTGTATAATAGATAAGGTCGAGGTCGTGGCAGCATTTGGCGAGTATGGAGGGACCGGTTTCTTCTTCTCTGCGCCAGTTCCCGCGGACGTAGCTGTGCGCGAAATGCCAGTAACCCACGTTTTCGGTCTGATTGATGTCGGTGATCTCTCCGATTACGCCCGAATCGATGACTTCTTTGATGCGGTCGTAATAGGGCGCGTAGCGCAGAACGTGACAAATTACCATTTTAAGACCTTTTTTTCTTGCGGTTTCGTCGAGTTCGACGCATTGATCGAGGAAGGGCGATACCGGCTTCTCGCAAAGGAGATGATAGCCGAGTTCCATACCCGCCATGGCGTGACGGTAATGGTCGCGGTCCTGCGTGGCTATAACCAGCGCGTCGGCGAGTTTGCCCGCCGCAAAAAAATCTTTTTCGTCGAGAAAGGCTTTATCCTCGGGAATATTGTATTTTTCGCGTATGTATTTGAGCATCCCGGGATTCTTTTCGCATACGGCGTTTATTTTCGCGCCTTGCGCATTGAAATTGTGGGCGTAGATCCTACCCCTGTTTCCGAGTCCGATTATCGCTACGGTTACCATTTGTATTTCCACCTCTGTTTTGAATATACTAACATAAAAGGATTGAATTGTCAATAAAGCGCCCGCTTTACGAAGCATATTCGCCGCCCGCCGCGAGCGATTTTTGGCGCGCCCTAAGTGTTTACTTTTGCCGGCGCGTTTGCTATAATACCGTTATGGCTTCGGATAACTCCAAAACAATTATTTCAGGCGTCGCCGTTTCGGGCGGCGTGGACAGTATGGTGATGCTCGACGTGCTGGTGAAGGAAAAAAAGAACGTCGTGGTCATCAACGTGGAACACGGCATCCGCGGCGACGCTTCGGTAAGCGACAGCGAGTTCGTCGCCGAATACTGTAAGGAGCGCGGAATAAAATGTCTTACGTACGCGGTGGACGCGCCGCAGTATGCGCGTGAGAACAACGTGAGCATAGAACTTGCGGCGCGCACGTTGAGGTACGAGATATTCGATAAACTCCTGAAGGAAAAAACGGTTGACGAAATAAACCTCGCGCACCATCTGAACGATCAGGTGGAAACGATGCTGATGCGTATTTTCCGAGGAACGGGGATAAGAGGATTGCGCGGTATAGTGGACAGAGAGGGATACCGACATCCGCTTATCGGGTACACAAAACAGGAAATTATCGATTATGCCGTCGATAACGGCATACCGTACAGAGAGGACGCTACCAATCTCGAAACTCGCTATACCCGCAACTATATCCGTCACGAGATATGTCCGCAGATAAAGGCGCGTTTCCCGCATTACGAGCGCGCGATGCTGAGGCTTTCGCGGCTTGCCGACGAGGTGGAAGACTATATGTTGTCAATGTGCGTGCCGCCTACCGTGAGCGGCTTCGAAACGTCGCTTCCGATAGCGGCGCTCGAAACGCACCCCGCGATAGCGAAAAAGACCGTCGCGGAAGCCTTCCGCGCCATGGGTTATCTGAACGACATAGATTCCGCCCATCTCGGCGACATAATCGCTTTGGTCAAAGCGGGTAACGGCTCCATGGTCAATCTGCCTTTCGGGATAGACGCGATAAGGAATTACAACAGGATCTCGCTCGTTTTCCGCGAGAAAAAACGCGAAATGGACGAGCCCTATTTCGACGGGGGGTATTACGAATTCGGACCGTTCAGCTACGAATTCAAACCTACCGACGAACTAGTCAAACGTCTTACGTTCGATCCCGACAAGATCCCGGAGGGCGCCCGGGTACGTACCCGCGAGGCGGGCGACGAATTCCGCCGTTGCGGCGGGAAGAACAAAAGTCTGTCGGACTATCTCACCGATCTTAAAATCCCCAAGAACATGCGCGACAAGCTTCTCGTCATAGCGTGCGGGAAAAGAGTTTACGCCGTGCTCGGCGTGGATATCGCTGAGGAAGTGAAAATAGACGAGAATACCTTAAGGATGGTCAAAATAGAAATAGGAGAAAACTATTATGCATAGCGACGTACAGAGGATATTGCTGTCCGGCGACGAAATTGCCGAACGGGTTACCGAAATTGCGGAAACGATTACCCGGGATTACGCGGGAGAGAGCGTGTTGATGGTCGGGATACTGCGCGGCGCGGTGGTGTTCTTCGCCGAGCTCGTCAAGAAGATCGACCTCGATCTGAGGTTCGATTTCATGGTGGTGTCCAGCTACGGCAGCTCTACCGATTCTTCGGGCGAGGTGCGCATAGTCAAAGATCTTTCGCAGCCTATCGAAGGCATGAACGTGATAATAGTCGAGGACATAATCGACACAGGGTACACCCTTAAAAATCTTATGAAGCTGTTGCGCACACGCAATCCGAAGAGCCTTAAAATATGCGCTCTGCTCGACAAGCCGTCGCGGCGCAAGGTGGAACTCGAAGGCGATTACGTGGGGTTCAAAGTGCCCAACGAATTCGTCGTCGGTTACGGACTCGACTATAACGAGAAGTACCGTAACCTTCCCGATATATGTATCCTTAAACCGGAGATATACAGTTAATGAAGATATCCCCGATACTTAAAGAACTCGCGGGACTGTGGCGGGGAAAATTATACGTGGTGGGCGGCGCCGTACGAGACGCGATACTGGGCGTGCCTACCGCGGACGTGGACCTCGCGTCGCCTCTTACGGCGGACGAAGTCCGCGCGCTCCTTGAAGGTACGCGGTTCAGGACGGAGCCGCATTCTCTTAAACTCGGCACTCTCGGCATATACGCTGACGGCGAAAAATTCGAATATACCGCTTTTCGCACGGACAGTTACGATATGCGCGGCGCGCATTCGCCTTCCGCGGTGAGCTTCGGAAGGACGCTCGAGGAAGACGCTTTACGCAGAGATTTCACCGTGAACGCCCTTTATTACGATATCGAGGAGGACAAAACGGTGGACGTCACGGGCGGCAGAGAGGATATCGCCCGCAAATTGATACGCACGGTACGCGCGCCCGAAGCCGTTATCGCGGAAGACGCTTTGCGCATAATGCGAATGGTGCGTTTCGCCGCTTCATACGGCTTCGAAATAGATCCGGGCGTTATGGAATGCGCGAGGGCTATGAGCGGCAATCTCAAGAACGTAGCCCCCGAACGCATACGCGAAGAATTCGAGAGAATACTTTCCGCAGACGCGGTATGCGGTATCGCGGGAGCTCAGCGCAGAGGACTCGAACTTTTGACGGAGTGCGGCGCGATAGATCACATCGTTCCCGAACTCAAAGAAGGTATCGGAGTGGAACAGAATAAGCGTTGGCACCGCTTCGACGTCTACGGACACATACTTTCGACAGTGGAGCACGCGCCTCGCCGCATAAGGCTCGCCGCGCTTTTCCACGATATCGCGAAGCCCGTATTGAAACGCGAAACCGGCGTTACGGCGGGGCATGCGGAGCGCGGCGCGGAGATAGCCGCCCGGCGGCTCAGCGCGTTGCGTTATCCCAAAGCGGAGATCGGCGAGGTGAAAGAACTCGTGGCGGCGCACATGTTCGATCTGAAATGCAACGAGAGCGAGGAGGCTTTACGGCTTTTCGTTCAGGAGCACGTAGGGATAATAGACAAGCTTTGCGAACTGAAGGACGCCGACTGGGCGGGCGGCGGCACCCGTGAGGGAACCAATCCTTCCGCAGACAGGATACGCGCGCTTCTTCCCGTGATGAGAGCGGAAGGCGTGGCGTTTGCCGTAAAAGAACTGAAAATAACGGGCGCCGATCTTACCGGGATAGAGCCGGCGCGAAGAAGCGTCGCGCTTTACGAGCTTATGAAGCGCACGGC
>JADINF010000129.1 GCA_017694145.1 Candidatus Stercoripulliclostridium pullicola | reverse complement strand
AGACGCCGCGGCGGAGCTCAACGATAAGGATCTTATCGAAATGCTTAAAAACGCAAGCGACAACATCGAGGAGTTCGCTACCGACGCTTATGTCAGAGCCAAAAATTCCGCGTCTGCCGCTTACGACAAAGCCGTGGAGCTAGCTATATGCGGAGTGTATTCGGAATACTGCTACGACAGAATTCTTACAGAACCTCTTACCGCGTACTACGGGCTCGTTTATCAGATGTATTCCGCGGGAGCGACGGGTTTGGGCTATATCGCAGACATAGCCGATTACGCGGCGGACACCTTCGAATATCCTCTTGACGAAGCTACTGCGGCGCATGCTGCGGCGATACTCGGTCTCGACTCTTGCGAGCCTTTGAAGAACGCCGACGGCGAGGTCACTCTTGCGAGTATAGAAAATTACGCGGATATCCGCTTCAAGAATTCCGAAGCGGGACAGGAACTCGAAAGCATGAAAAGCGAACTCGCGACGGCTTTGGACGAAGCCGAAGCGGAAGTCAAGGCGGAAATATGTAAGCTTACCGACGAGCACCGCGCATTGATTGACCAGGCGGTAGCGAGCGCGAAACTCGTTGCGGACGGCGTGGAAGGCATGATCACCGCGCTTCTCGACGACAATATCGAGGAGCAACTGAGAACCTGCGTAGCGGATATGCGCGCTACGCTTACGGAGCTTAACGGAGTCGTCGCCAACGGTGAACTCAGCGTTGAGGGACTTAAAAATTATGTCGATAGGCTGGAAACCAAATCCGAAGAATACCGCGTCAAACTCGAAAACGAATTAAGTGCGGATGAAGTGTCGGAACTCAACGAGAAAAAAGCGAAGGTGACCGAAAAGCTTACGGCGGAGAAAGCGAAAGCGGAGGCGGCGATAGCCGAAGCGGAGAATACCGCGAGGGCGCATCTCGCGGCTCTGAAAGAAGCGCGTAAAAAGGGTACCGAGGCTTAAACGGTGAAAACGGAAGGCATATGATGCCACGATCGGTACGGGCTTGCGCAACGCGCAAGCCCGTAATTTTTTATTTTCGTCGAGCCTTTCCGACGCGGAATTTTCGTTAAATCTACTTAAATGTATCCGAATATGCTTATTACGGTTGTGTAAAATGGAAGCCGGGTGATAGAATGTATTTACAACGTCGCGAAGGCGCGGCGGTATTTCAGAGGGTAATGATTGTATGTACATAGAGCCTTTTTTAGTTGAAGAGTGGATGAATGCGTACGAGGGCGGCGCGAGGTATAATATCGCGGAAACCTGCGTCGAATCGATGTCGTTGAGGGAGCTTTGCGCGTATACGGACGAGGACGAATCGGAGTTTATGTGCAAAATCGCGCGATTGAAACTCACTTACGGCGATATAACCGGCTATCCTCCGCTCAAAGAGGGGATAGCTTCTTTATACCGCGGGTTAAAAGGGGAAAACGTCATTACTACTCACGGGGCTGCGGGAGCGAATCATCATCTCTTCCTTTCGCTCCTTTCGCCGGGCGACAAGGTCGTGAGCGTTATGCCCACCTATCAACAGCTTTATTCGATACCGCGCTCGTTGGGCGCGCGCGTGGAAATACTTAAACTGCGTAAAGAGAACGCTTTTCTTCCCGACTTGGACGAACTTGAGTCGCTTGTCGGAAACGATACGAAACTTGTCTGCATAAATAATCCGAACAACCCTACGGGCGCGCTGATCGACGCGGAAACGCTCGGTAATATAGTTGAGATCGCCCGCCGCGCGGGCGCGTACCTTATGGCGGACGAAGTTTACCGTCATCTCACGCAGGACGATACTTACTCCGAGTCCGTCGCGGACATGTACGAGAAGGGTATTTCGGTAGGGAGCATGTCGAAAACTTTCTCGATGGCGGGATTGAGGCTCGGTTGGCTCGCTACACGCGACGAAAAAGTCATGCGCGAATTTCTCACTCACAGAGATTACGACCACATAAGCTCCGGTATGCTCGACGAGCGCGTCGCCGCTTTGGCGGTCAAAAATAAAGAGGCGGTATTTGCTCGTAACCGCGGCATAGTGCGCGAAAATCTCGCTATCCTCGACGAATGGATAAGATGGGAAAAGCTATTCGATTACGTCAAGCCTTCCGCGGGGACGACCGCGCTCGTTTATTATGATCGCGATATCCATTCGTACCGTTTCGCGCGGGAATTGTACGAGAGAGAGGGCGTTTTCGTCACTCCGGGGGACTGCTTCGGCGAGGCGAAATGCTTCCGCATAGGCTATGCCTGCGACAAAAACACGCTTATCGCGGGTCTGAATGGCTTGAGCGCATACGCGGAAACTATAGTAAAGCGAGGATAAAGTGCCGATATGAAGGATACTCCCGATTACAAACGTACCAAACGGGCTTGCTTTTATACCTACGTCGCGATGTCGTCGGCGTTCGGCTTGCCGCCGCTTCTTTTCGCCGCTTTCCGCGATATGTACGGTATCTCGTACACCCTGCTCGGAACGCTCGTGCTCGTCAATTTCCTTACGCAACTTTCCATCGACCTCATATTCACTTTTTTCCACAAAAAATTCAATCTGAAAGTCACGGTGCGCGTTATGCCTTTGCTTACGGCGGCGGGATTATGCGTTTACGCGCTCGCTCCGATGTTTTTCCCGGAACGCGCTTACATAGGACTGCTTACGGGGACGGTGCTGTTCTCGGTTTCGGCGGGACTCAGCGAAGTGCTCCTGAGCCCGACTGTAGCCGCGCTTCCTTCGGATAATCCCGAACGCGATATGAGCGCGCTCCATTCGCTGTACGCCTACGGATTGGTAGGGGTAATATTATTGAGTTCTCTCTACCTATGGCTTTTCGGGACGGAAAACTGGATGTATCTTACCCTTTTCTGGGCGGCTCTGCCGTTAGTTTCTTTCGTGCTTTTCACTATCTCGCCGATGCCCGAAATAACCATGGACGAACCCGCTTCCGGCGAAGCCGTCAAAAAAAGAAATATCGGTCTGATGCTCTGCGTGATATGTATTTTCATGGGAAGCGCCGCGGAAAACTCGATGACCAACTGGATATCCGTCTACGCCGAAAGCGCTCTCGGTATCCCGAAACTGTGGGGAGATATTCTCGGAATGGCGTTGTTCGCGATACTTCTCGGTGCGGGAAGGTCGCTGTACGCAAGGTTCGGTAAAAATATTTCCGTCGTTCTGCTGTGCGGAATGGGCGGCGCGGCGCTTTTTTATATAATAGCGGGGCTTTCCGTAAACAGTACGGTGGCGATGATAGCCTGCGTGCTCGTAGGCTTATGCTCCTCTATGCTGTGGCCGGGCACGCTCATACTCATGGAGGAGAACCTTCCGCGCTCCGGAGTGGGAGCTTACGCCTTGCTCGCGGCGGGAGGGGACTTCGGCGCGGCGATAGCGCCGCAGCTCGTGGGCGTAATAGTGGACGCGGTGTCCGCAAGCGCCGTAGCCGAGACTCTTTCAGCTTCTCTTTCTCTTACCGCCGAACAGATAGGTATCAAAGCGGGCATATTGTCGGCGGCGTTTTTCCCGTTGATAGGGGTGGCGGTATTGTTGATAATAAGAAAGTATTTCCGTAAAAAACAGGACGATCCGATAATAGATATCGGCGCGCCGAAATAATTTTCGGATAAACCTACAGCCGCGCTCTCACGCGCGCAAAGCGCGGCGCATGAGCGCGGGTCTACCCGCGCAAAAAAAAGACCCCGACGACTGCGGGATCTTTTTATTTATAAATTTCCGAATTATTTTTTACGGTTTATCTCGGTAAGAGCTTTTTTCGCAATGATCATGGCGCCTGCGCCGAGCGCGAACGCGCCTGCCGCGATATAAACTTCGCTGCCTACGCTTGCCGCGTACGCCACGATGAGAAGTATGCCCGCCACGAGCGCGAAAAGAATCATGCAAATAATGATGACCTTACGCAGAGTAAGTTTGCCGCCGGTGAGAGAACCCCAGTTGACTACGAGGAAATAGATAGCGTACAGGCACAGCGCTATGCCGAGCACGAGAGTGGCTATGTCGGGCATCAGGGCGGCAAGAATGATGAGCGCCACGCCGACCACTATTTCGCAGATGGCGACGATGAGATTTTTATTGATGAGTTCGAGCACGCCGAGCGTGAGCAGAGCGACGCCGAAAACTATTACCGCAAGCTTGACGATGTTCAGGGATTGTTCGCACACGAGTATCGTGCCGAGAATGATGAACGCGAGAGCCGCCATAACGGTATCGTTATGAGTATTGACCGTAGTAGCTTTTTTTGCCATATAATACCTCCATCCATAAATGAAATTTATATTTATAAATAATTATACTCTCGACCGAAATAAAATTCAAGCGATAATCGGAATTCGGTTGAAATAGCGTGCGGTTGCGCATTGACATGGTATTCCGCGGTAATATACAATATTTACGGAAAATCAAGTTTTACGTGGAGCCGAACATATCGGAATTACCGTTGTTGTTTATGTAAAGGCAATCAAATCAATATATTTACCGGTAAAAGCCGATAATTAAGGAGGAATTATATGAAAAAAGGCGTTTTTTTGTCGGTCGCGGTCTTACTGACGGCGATATTCGTTTTTTCGCTTACGGGATGCAAGAACAATATAAAGGGCAATCTGCTCGCTTCTCCCGCCGAGAGCCCGGAATTCGGATACTCGGACGCTAAAGAAGAAGGCTTTATCGCGATGAACGCGGCGGCGGAAGCGTTCGGCGCAAAATTCGCCGCCGAAGCCTATTCCGCATACGAAGGCGAGGGAAACTTCACGGTATCTCCGATATCGGTATATATGGCGCTCGCGCTTGCCGCGGAGAGCGCGGACGGGAATACGCGGGAGGAACTGCTTCAGGCGCTCGGCGTGACGAGAGAAACTCTCTTGAGCGATTTCGCTAAGCTGTATGCTTCCGTTATGCGCGAGTATAAGGGCGGCATGAGCGAGGTCACCAATTCGGTATGGCTCGACTCCGCAGTCGATTTCAATCAAAATACCTTGGATACTCTCGCGAATAAGTATTATTGCTATTCCTATTCCGCGGACTTCAAGGGAGATAACGAAAAAGCCAATATCGCGATAAAGAATTTCGTCAAAGAACGCACGATGAACCTTATCGACGTCGATTTTAACTTCGATACGGATACGGCGTTCGTGCTGCTCAATACGCTTTACCTTAAAGACGTATGGAACACTCTCGGTAAAGATCTCGAAATGACGAGCGAAAAGTACTCTTTCGACACGGGTTCGGGAACCGTAAGCAAGAATTTCTTGCGCGGATACTATTCGGGCGGCAGGGCATACGAGAGCGAAGTTTACAGAAGTTTTTACGCCGCGACCGCAAACGGATACAAAATAAAATTCATAGTGCCGAAAGACGGACATTCTCTCGCGGAAGCGTTCACCGCCGAAAACATCGCGGAAGCGGGTTCGAATAAAGACTATAACGCCGTCGACGACGTCAACAAGATACGTTATTACACGCGCTGTATCTTCCCCGAATTCGGCGGCGGTTACGACGCGAACGTGGCGGACGTGCTCAAAACGGGATTCGGTATCCGCGACCTTTTCGACGCGGGAGCCTGCGACCTCGGCGCGCTCGTTACGGGCGGCGGTCTGTACTGCTCCGAGTTAAGGCACGTTACGGAGCTTAAAGTAGACAGGAAGGGCATAGAGGGGGCGGCTGTCACCGTGGTGCCGGGGAATATGACTGCCGATCCCGGCGAGTATAAGGAAGTATACGAGGATTTCGTCGTCGATCGCGCGTTCGGGTTCGTCATACTCGATCCTTACGGCACTACGCTTTTTGCGGGAACGGTCAAAACGATTTAGGCTACGTCGTTGACATCGGCGGCGTATAAAGGTTAAACTGAATATGCCGAACGCATACGCCCGCGCATCGTGCGGGCGTAAATGTTTTTCGGAAAGGATACTTCGCGATGAAAAGGAAATTGAAAATATCGGTGGCAGTCGTCCTCGGCACGGTATTGCTTGCCGGTATCGCTTTCGGCGCTTTCGTTGCAGCTATGTATATCGAAGCCGCGACTTTCGACGTGAAGGGAACTCCTTTCGAGAGTGAATATTATATGGACGAGGAGGGGCTTTTTCTTGGAAATATTCCGCGCGACGAATACATCACCGACGGCACGGAATATATGGAAGAAGGGGAGAGGATATTCGATATAAGAAGCTACGGCGCGTCGCCCGAAGCCGATTTCAAAACGAACAGAACGGCGATAAACGCGGCTATAACCGAGGCAAGCGAAGCGGGCGGCGCGGTAGTCGTCGTGAGCGACGTGACGGCAAGGAACTGTTATTTCTTTATGCCGGGGATAGCCGGGGGATACGCCGGGATAGCGATAGAAGCGGTGGACGGCGGCAAAGTGAGCAACGTAAACTTAAGCAATATATATATGGATCACGTGACTTCGCCATTGCTTATCTGGCTCGGCTACAGAAAGGACGGCTCCGCGCTCGAAGACATATCGGTAACGGGAATAACATCCGTAGGGTGCGACCTTCCTTCCGCAGTCGTGGGCTATAAGAAGTCGGGCGAAACGCATAACGTGAAGAACGTGACCCTTTCCGATTTCAGCGTTACCTACCGCGAAGCGAAAGAGGATACAAATATTTATCTCAAAAATAAGGTATATTCGGGCAAAAT
This sequence comes from Candidatus Stercoripulliclostridium pullicola, assembly GCA_017694145.1. GTDB lineage: Bacteria > Bacillota > Clostridia > Christensenellales > DTU072 > Stercoripulliclostridium_A > Stercoripulliclostridium_A pullicola. The sequence goes on along the minus strand of JADINF010000129.1, from coordinate 541 downwards.
GAATATGGGCGGTTATCCCGAAATTACGAGGGTGTCGCACGCATATTTCATAAATCACACGTTGAGCGGCTATTACGACCTACCGGTTTACGGTCTGTACGCGGAATATACAGAAGGACTTACCGTAAGTAATTTCGACGTAACGCCGCGCTCCTATAATACCAGAGCGTTGAGCAACGTCGCCTTCTGATTTTCGATTAACTGTTTACAAGCGGGCGAAAGAGCGTTATAATCGTAACGGAAACTCTTACGGATAAGTCAATGCTTATGAAAATAGTCGTCACCGGCGGAGCCGGATTTATCGGAAGCAATTTCATACGCTATATGCGTTCGGCACATCCGGAGCACAAAATATTGTGCCTCGATAAATTGACTTATGCCGGAAGTTTGGATAACCTTACCGGGATTTTGGGGAGTCCCGACTTCATGTTTTCGAAAACGGATATCGCCGACGAAAAGGCGGTGAACGAAGCGCTGAAGTCTTTTATGCCCGAAGTTATAGTCAATTTCGCGGCGGAGAGCCACGTAGACCGTTCTATAG
>JADINF010000128.1 GCA_017694145.1 Candidatus Stercoripulliclostridium pullicola | reverse complement strand
TATGATACGCTCAGGAGATCCTATCTCGTCGTAATGCTTCCAAAGCCAGTACACGGCGGTCATTTCGTTGTATACGGAATTGAGGGCGGAGATGTTGTCGCCGGTGTCGTCGCTCAATATCCCTTCCGCCTTGCTCCCCGCGAGTATAGGGGTAACTCCCTGTATACAGGCAACGTCCTCCGCGCGGTGGCGCACCGCGAAAGAGCGGAACTTACAGCCTTTCTCCGTCATTCCCGTCCCCCTCCTTCCGCGACTTTCTCAAGATAGTATTCCGTAAGTTTATCCGCTTCGGTACGTATGTCGTACGCGCTTCCTTCGAGCGCGCGCGTTCCGTATTCCCTTCCCTCGTCCAACGCTCTCGACAGCGCTTCTACCCACTTCCCGCGATCCGCGAGCGGCACGAATTCGCATTTCGGCGTGACGGCGGCTTCCTTCGTTATATTGTCCGACAATACGCAAGGTATACCCGCCGCCTGCGCTTCCACGGCAACCATAGGCAGCCCTTCGAACAGCGAGGGAAGCGCGAGAACGTCTATTTCGGCGTAATACCTTTCTATATCGTTGCACCAATCGCGGAACTCCACTCGCTCGGTAAGCCCCAGTTTTTTTACCTTTTCGACGATTTCCGCATATTCTCTACCGGCGCCCACGAGCAACAGTCTGACGTCCTTACGCGCCGCCGCGACATCTTTGAAAACTTCGACGAGATAGCCGACGTTCTTCTGTTTCTCGAATCTGCCGATAAATCCTATCGTTTTTACGGGAGCTTCGTCGTCCGCGTCCGCCGCGGCGACTTCGGCATACGCCCCGGCAAACCTTGCCGTATCTATCGCGTTATGTATCAGAACAGCGTCCTTTGCCTTCCGCCCGTACAGCCAGCCTATGCCGAGTTCGCTGCAACCCGCGAGATCGGTCGCGAAAAGCCCCGCAAGCGGCTTAAGCATATTCTTGACGATCCACTTCCAGCCTTCCGCTCTGTCCGCCGTAGAGTGCGCGTGACATATCCTGCGTTTCACGCCCGCGCGTTTCGCTGCGTACAACGCCACGAAAGAAAGCGTCGTCATGTGTACGTGAACGATCGGATATTTTTCCTTTTTGAAAGCCTTTTTCAACGTCCGTATAGCTCCGAAAACGTGCGTTACTACCCCGGGATAATAAAATACCCTGCCGCCGAGCGCTCTTATCTCGTCGTCGTAAGGCGACGGCGCGTACATATAAAAATCGAATTGTATCCTGCTTCTGTCTATGTGCCGATAAAAATTCATCAGCCAGTTCATAACCCCGCCCGTAGCGGCGTTTCCCAACACCTCGGCTATCCTTACCGGCTCTTCTTTATATGTATTTCCGTCGTATGCCACAGCCGTATTCCTCTGCGTTCAAGCCGCTTTGTCGGCGCTCTCGCCGCCTTTCATCTTCTCCATATCGGCAACGGATACGGGTTTAAGAAATTTCTTTTCGCCGAGCAACAACACGCCCACCGTTTTGAACATGATCTTCACGTCCGTGAAAAACGACAGGTGCCTCGCGTAATATATGTCGTAATAACTGCGCTCCTCGCTAGTAAGATAGCCGTTACCGCTCACCTGCGCAAGCCCGCTCATGCCCGGCTTCACGCTCAGCCGCTCCTTCTCCCAATTTGCATACTGCTCGTAGTAAACGGGCATGAAAGGTCGCGGACCTATAAGACTCATCTCACCCCGCAAAACGTTTATAAGCTGCGGGAATTCGTCTATCTTCAGCTTCCTCAATATCTTCCCGGCGGGAGTTAATTCCGCGTTGTCGTCTTCGATAACGGGATTGTCCTTGTCGAAAGGTACGTCCGTCCGCCACATCGTGCGGAATTTATAGACGTAAAATTCTTTTCCGTTAAGTCCGGTACGTACCTGCTTGAATATCGCTTTTCCCCTGCTCTCGCATCGTATGGCAAGCGCTATCAACAATAGAGGTATAGCCAGTACTATAAGCCCCAACGCCGCGCATACTCTGTCGAGCGCACTCTTTATGTATTTATACATTCTACCCTTCTTTCTTTATCGTTTGTGGACGGGCAGACCGCGCCTTACGCGCGGCGCCCCGTTACCGGATTAATTATAATATATTTTTATCAAGCTGTAAACCTTTTCCGGTTTTCGTCACATAATATTCAGTAATTCGCGCATTTCGCGCCGATTTTAGCCAAATTTTACCACAAATTCCAAGTTAAAAAATGTCATTGACTAAATGCGTATCGGGTTTTATATTTTGTGCAAGTATGTTATAATAGTGAAAATACCGTTGGAGAAATTAAAATGCAAAAAGAAACAGGTAATCCGGATCAAATCCGTTATTACGATTATCTCATAGTCGGCGCCGGTCTTTTCGGCGCGGTATTTGCCGAACGCGCGATGTCGCTCGGTAAAAAAGTGCTCGTCATAGACCGCCGCCCCAACGTCGCGGGCAACGTCTACACCCGCAACACGGAGGGCATCAACGTGCATGTGTACGGCGCGCACATTTTCCACACCTCGGACGAACGAGTATGGAAATACGTCAACCGCTTCGCCTCTTTCAACGACTACGTCAACAGAGTGATAGCCGATTATAACGGCGAGCGTTACAGCCTTCCTTTCAATATGTTTACCTTCGAAAAGCTCTGGGGCGTGAAAACTCCCGAAGCGGCGAAAGCCGTAATAGACTCCCAAATAAAAGAGTACGGGATAACAAAGATAACGAATCTGGAAGAACAGGCGATAAGCATGGTGGGCGTGGACGTCTACCGCAAGCTCGTCAAGGGCTATACCGAGAAGCAGTGGGGACGGAAAGCGACGGAGCTTCCTCCGTCGATAATCAAAAGACTTCCCTTGCGCTTCACCTACGACGACAACTACTTCAACGACAAATATCAGGGTATCCCCGTAGGCGGCTACACCGCCATGGCGGAGAAGATGCTCGAGGGAGCGGACGTTCTGCTTTCCACGGAATACTCCGACTTCGTGAAGCGCGGCGGCTATTCCTTCGGTAAGACGGTATACACGGGTATGATAGACGAATTCTTCGGCTTCCGTCTGGGCAAGCTCGGCTATCGCAGTCTGCGTTTCGAAACCGAAACCCTCGACAAGCCCGATTTCCAGGGTAACGCGGTAGTCAATTACACCTCTTACGACGTTCCCTATACGCGCATAATCGAGCACAAGTATTTCGAGAACGCCGTTTCTTCCAAAACGGTGATAAGCCGCGAATACCCCGACGAATACGCGGACGGTAAGGAAGCGTATTACACCGTGAACGACGAAAAAAATACCGCTCTTTACGAGCGTTATCGCGCGCTTGCCGAGGAAGAACGCCCCGACGTCATCTTCGGCGGCAGGCTCGGCGAATACAAGTATTACGATATGGACAAAGTGATAGCCTCTGCGCTCGCGCTCGCGGATAAGGAGCTGGGCTGACGTTGTGAACGCATAAAAAAGGATGACCTCGCAAAAAAGTGGCGTTTCCGCCACTTTTTTATAATTCGTTATCTTATAGACAAAAGGTAAAGTGTTTCGTACGCCGACGCCCCTACTTTATCTTTTCACCGGCAAAAGTATATTCAGTTGATTGAGTGCCACTACCACTTATTTTATTTTCTTTTATATTATTCTTAATTACTTCTGGATCTGAAGTTCCATTTGCAAGAGCCCAAATAGTAAAGTTTTGAACACCATTATCTGTAATTTGATATACGGTGATTTCACGATAAGTGTTGCCAGCAATTGATGTAGGGCTTCCTATACTGCACCAAATATCGCCTTTAAGGTTATTGTCAGCATCAATTGTTTGTATTACGGTTTTGCCAAGATCAAGGTTGTCATCTATATTTGTTGTTTCAACACTTGCATTGTAAGCACGAGCGACTATAGGCGAGCCTGCATTGCCATTTAAAATATCTTGAATTGAATATTCTTGATCAAAAGTTATTGTACCAACTCTTATTATTGTATCTAATCCAGATTCATAAGTAGTTTTTACCTCGATTTGTGAAATTCCTCTTTCACTGCCTTGAGAGATTGACCAATCTGCGTTTGCAAGGTTTTCACGAGTTGCACTTGCGCCGATCATTCTTTTTGCAAGGGCGTCACCATAGTTTTGATTTACTCTTTCAATAAACTCATCAGCAAAATAGTTGATTTCGTCAACTTCGTCAACCTCGTCAATACTGCCAGGGATTTCAGTTGAAGGATCTTCTTGACCAGGATTTTCTTCTTCTGGAGGTTTATCTTCAGGCGGAACGTCTTCAGGCGGAACATCTTCAGGTGGGATGTCTTCACCAGGATTTTCGGGATCAGGATCGATAACAGGATCATCAGGATCGATAACAGGATCGTCAGGATCGATAACAGGATCGTCAGGGTCAATAACAGGGTCGTCCTCGTCTGCGGAGGGATCGTCGGTATCCGCGGAGGGATCGTCGGTATCCGCGGAGGGATCGGCGGGAGTTTCGGGAACGGTTATCCCGGGAGTCGCGTTATCGTCTTTATTCTCCTCCTCGCCGCAACCCGCGACCGAGAAGATAAGAGCCATAGTAATGACCGTGATCGCAATTACCGTAAATACTCTTTTTAGGCGACCTGCGGGTCTTGAGCCTTTATTTTTCCTTACGTCCGATCCGGATCTTTCAAATTCGTTGTTCTCCATATCAGGTCCTCCTTACTTCTGCCGCAATAAATTATGTATTGCTTTATCAAGTATAGCATATATGCTCTGATATTCGGACGCCTTTTTATAAAATTATTAAAATTTCAATATTATTTTTATACGCCGTTAAAATTTTCTTCGATTACCCGTACAAAAGCGCTTCTCGAATGTTGTTATTGCGTAACGGAGGTGAACATGAAAAAACCTTTAGCTTTCGTCGTTTCGGCGCTTATTATTTGCCTTACCCTCTTTACGCTTGCGGCGTGCGACGGTACGAGCGGAAGATCCGATACCGTTTCGCTTACGAACTTCCGGGATCACGGGCGGCAGTTCGTATTCCCCGTCGAGGTGACCAAAGCCGACACCGGACCTACCGATACAAGACATTTCAGAAGTAAATTGTCCTTGGACGAGATCTACGAGAGTATCTTATCGGGGACGGATTACGATATAGAAAAACGCGACGGCTATCTCCTCGTTACCGACCTCAGCGGCGAATTTCCCGCTTACGCATACATTGCGCCCTACTCGAGCGAAGAAAACTCGTTCAATTACCTTATGACGAATATGGGGTACAATATAGCGGACCCGATAACGGATACGCCTTACGAGGACGCCCTCGTACCCCTTTTCTTTATCGGAGTGCCTGCGGACTCCGTAAGAGTCGAAACGGGCAAGGAATATCCCCTGTACGGCACGAAGGAAGAAATTAAAGATTTCTATATTTCCTGCGGCTATGCCGTGACCGAAACGGAAAATGCGTTCGAGATAACCGACATAACGGGGAAAAAATACAGCGGAGGTAAAGTATCCTTCGACGACGTCGCGGAAAGCTTTACGATAACGTTCACGGAAAGCGGCGCTATATATACGTTGCCTTTACCCGCGGAAAGCGACGGTCAAAACGAAAACGGGGAGGAGATCTGACGCTTGGATTCGGCTATAAAAATAAACTCTCTGCGATTATCCTACCGCAAGCAGGCGGTATTGAAGGGGCTCGACTGGGAGATCCCGCGCGGCTCGGTATGCGCCCTTATCGGGCTGAACGGTTCGGGCAAGACCACACTTCTCAGGATACTCGCGGGACTGCTCGAAGCGGACGCGGGAAGCGCGTATATTTTAGACCGCAAGGTAAAGCACGGCGAAAGTATCCGTGAAGCTTCTTTTATGTTCGAGCCATCTCCTCTCGACAAATCGCTTACGGCGCGTCAAAATATCAAACTGCGCTGTACGGCTTTGGGCGAAACAGTATCGCGCGCCGACTATCTTATCCGCAAAGCAGGGCTCGAGATAACCTCCAAACCCGTAAAAAACTATTCCGTGGGTATGCGGAAAAGTTTAGAACTCGCCTACGCCCTCGCGGGCGACCCGGAGCTTCTCGTTCTGGACGAACCCTTCGACGGAGTGGATATCCGCGGCGCGGATACGCTGAAAGAAATCATAAACTCCTACAAAGCGGAGGGAAAAACGGTGCTTCTTACCGAGCACAACTTCACTCTGATAGAGGACGTCGCCGAGCGCTTCGGGGTACTTTACGACGGGAGGATAATAGCGGATATTTCCGCAGAAACCGTCGCCGCGGAATACGGCGATCTCGCCACCGCCTTCAAAACAAGCATCGATAACCATGATAGATCTTTTACGCTACGAAATTAGCAGACTGTGGTATTCCAAGACTCTGCTGTATTCCTTCCTCGTCTGCATACCGGCAACGCTTATCGGCTGGGCGCTCATCGGCGGCAGACCGGGCGTCCCGCAGGCGTACAATACGGCTTTCGAGTTCTTTATCCCTCAACTGCTCGTATTCCTCGTGCCCGCGCTCTTTATCGCGCGCGAACAGCGCGGCGGTATGTATAAGGCCTCGCTTCTTAGCGGCAAAAGCCGCATACAAGTCTTTACCGCCAAAGCCCTCGTCTATTATTTCGCGATAACGCTTACTTTCTGCTTCTACCTTGCGCTTATCGCGCTGATGAATGCGGGCGTTACTTCGCGCTTCAAGCCCGAACCCAACGGCTTCGTATACTTTTTGAGATACGTTTCGGTAGGCTACGCCTATTGTATAGCCCTTTCCTCTATACTTCTCGCCGTAGCCTTCCTGTTCCGCAATCCCCTCGTATCGGTCGTTTCGGGATTCGGACTTTTCGTCATCGACTTTATCCTCATGTCCTCGGGAATGCCCGGACGTATCGCCGACCTCATCGTCCCGAGCCTTCTCATCCAACAACTCATGACCTCTCACCCATCCGATAAAGTCGTCCTCTCCTTTACCCTCATAACCCTCCTTCTCACCCTGCTCGGCAACGCCGCCGCATTATTCACCGTATTAAAAAAGAATTACAAATAAGCCCTACCTCAGATACCTTTCCGCAAAGACTTTACTTCCTTTCACTTCCCCGACGAGTATGCGCCAATATACCGACGTAAAGTACGCTCCGTAGAATTATTCGTCTTATGTTTTAACGATCCCCCCTTCCGGCGGAGCCTATGCTCCGCTTGTCATAGACAAGCACACGCCTTAGTGCCAAATTTTAAATTGATGATAAAATTATTTGGCATTCGCAAAGATTTTTTTGCTTTC
>JADINF010000127.1 GCA_017694145.1 Candidatus Stercoripulliclostridium pullicola | reverse complement strand
TCTCATTCTCTCGCTCAGAGGAGCGAGCTCTTGTCGTGCGGAATCGAATAGGTCCATACGGATTTATATTATCACGCGCGATAAATAAAGTCAACACACAAGCGCGCATTACGGATAATCGTTGACAAGGCGCCCGTCTAGTGGTAATATTGATGCGTTAGCCGGACGGTTGCACCCTACGGGTGAGGAAAGTCCGAGCATCACAGGGCAGAGTGGCAGAGAAATCCTGCCGGAGGCAACTCCAGGGAAAGTGCAACAGAAAAGAACCGCGGCGCAAGCCGTAAGGGTGAAAAGGTGCGGTAAGAGCGCACCGGCAGTTCGGCGACGAAATTGGCCGTGTAAACCCCGCTCGATGCAAGAGAAAAGGAAGAATGGATCGCCCGTCCCTTCCCTCAATCGCTGGAGTCCGCAGGCGACTGCGGACCAAGACAGATGACCGTCCTCGACAGAACTCGGCTTACAGGCTAACCCGGACCCGCCATAACGGCGGGTTTCGGTTTAATAAGGATCGAATTCGGCGGCAAATCCCGTTCGCGGCGCTCCCCTATCGCAGGATTTTTGCAAGAAAAAGACGTTATTCAGAGGAAAAGCCCTCTTAACTTACATATCGCGAAAATTGTCAACTTTTGTAACGAAAGCGAATATAATAACTTTGCACGGGGGTTGATTATAATTATCGAGGGATTTTTCGCGCTGCTTTCCAACATACTGCTTCTAACTTCGGGAATAGAGAACGCCAACTCCTTCCCACACCCTTTATCGCACGAAAAGGAAAAGGAATATCTCGAAAAATATCGCGCGGGCGATATGAAAGCGAGAGAAATTCTCATAAATCACAACTTGAGACTTGTCGTATACATAGCGAAAAAATACGTCAATTATCCCGACAAGGACGAGCTCCTGTCCGTGGGCACTTACGGACTGATCAAAGCGATAGACAGCTATAAACCGGGGAAATCGACCACTCTCGCGACGTATGCGTCGCGTTGTATAGAAAACGAGATACTCATGGCGATGCGCGGATACAAGAAGCGCAGAAGCGACGTATCGATATACGACCGCGTTGGGGCGGACAAAGAAGGAAACGACGTGGCTATCGTGGATATGCTCGCGGTAGACGAAGACTCGGTATATACGAATATGGAAGCCGAGCTCAAGCGCGGCACTCTGAAGCGGCTCATAGACCGAACGCTCAAGCCGCGCGAGAAACAACTCATCCGCTACCGTTACGGACTCGACAACGACGTCCCGCTCACACAACAGGAAACCGCGGAGAAGCTCGGCATATCGCGCTCGTACGTATCTAGAATGGAGAAAGCGGCGCTCATAAAATTAAGGCGCGAAATAGAAACCGAAAATATAGAGCTCTGACCCCCCTATCGTGTTTTTCGGTAAGATTATAAACGTTTTTACACGAAACGGTTAAAAAGCGACCCCTCTCGGGTCGCTTTGAAATTGTACGAAAACAGCCCCGAATTAAGCGGCGAACCGCCTCGCAAAATCAAAAATCGGGCGCTATTTCGAGCGTCAGTTCGTCGAGATAACGCAGCGGACTTCCGTCGGGGATACGGAAAGCGAGCTTGTACGCGGTAAGATACTGACGCTTCGCGCGGAACAGGCGGTTCACTTCGAAATCGCCGTATTTAGTGTCGCCTATCACGGGATAGCCCGCATAAGCGAGGTGAGCTCGTATCTGATGCGTTTTGCCGGTATGCAAAGTGACTTCGGTAAGAGTCGCGCCTTCGCGCGCCTCCAGCGGCGCGACTTCGGTGCGTATCCGAACGCTGTCCGCTACCTGCTTACCGTATATCTTTACCATGCCCGAAACGGAGTCTTTGACGAGATAGGCGTTGAGATCGAGTTTTTCTTTCAGCTCGCCTGCGACGAGCGCGACGTATTTTTTGATAACGTACCCCTTACGGAACGCCGTGGCGAGTTCCGCTTCCGCTCTCGCGTTCAGACTCATGACTATCAGTCCGCGCGTGTTCGTGTCCAGCCGGTGCGCGAGCGTAGCCGTCACGTTTTCCGTCGACGAAACTCTGCTCGCGAATTCCTCCGAGGAGATCCCCCTCGGTTTCACCGCTATTATAACGTTTTCGTCCCGGTAAACGGTTTCGAAATTGAATTTAAGGAGTTTCGATTCGTCCGCGAACACCTCGACGGTGTCCCCGTTACGCAAATATACGTCCTCTGTCACGCGCTTTCCCGCGACCGTTATCGAACGCTGTTTCAATAAGATCTTGAAATAAGAAAATCTTAATTCGGGGAATACTCTCCCGAGATATTGCGATAATTTACAAGGTTTTCCTTTGAATAAGTAGCTTCTCACTTTTCCCTTAATTCGCTTCGCCGCTCCCGTCGGACTTCTCGGAAGCCATGAGCTTCTTGATCTCCTCCATGAGCGTGTTGATGTCTTTGAACTGACGGTGTACGGACGCGAAACGCACGTAAGCCACTTCGTCGAGTTCCTTGAGCCCTTCCATGACCATTTCGCCTATTTTCTTCGAAGAAATTTCCTGCGCGAGAGTGTTGTTGACCTGCTTCTCGATGTCGGCGACCATCTTGTCTATCTTCGCCATGGACACGGGACGCTTCTCGCAAGCCTTGATGATTCCGTTTTTAATTTTGGATATGTCGAAAATCTGTCTGTTGCCGTTGTTTTTGATGACGAGTATCGGCGTGGATTCAATTTTTTCGTACGTCGTATAACGCTTCGAACATCCCGCGCATTCCCTTCTGCGCCTTATCGAAGTTCCGTCTTCGCTTAAACGTGAATCTATTACTTTACTTTCCGGATTGCCGCAAAACGGACATTTCATACACTTACCGCCTATTTTTGATTACGGTAATTATATCGCATTTTTCGGCGTTTGTAAATATTATTTGCTCAATTCTCGCGTATTGACGGGCAATAATTCCACAAGTATCACGTCGTCGCCTATTTTGATGACCTTCTGCCACGGTATGAAAACGTTTTCGTTGCCCGTGAAATTCTTGAAAAACTTTTTTTCGCCCGCGGCGACGAGCCCTACGACCTTACCCGTGCAATGAATGGCTATATCGACGATTCTGCCGAGTTGCTTGCCGTCGGACACGTTGACGACGTCTTTTTCGCGCAATTCGCAAAAAGTATAATCTATTCCCGCGTTATTCTGCATCTATGTACTCCGCACTCATACATATATTGTATGCGCGCGGAGCCGGCGTCAGAACGAAAAAGTCTCCCTAAGTCTTGCGACCGCCGACTTCTCCAGTCTGCTCACCTGTGCCTGAGACATCTCCAGCTCGTCCGCTATTTCGGTCTGCGTGCGCCCGTGGTAATATCGCATTATAATGACGCGCTTCTCGCGCTCGGGCAACGCCTCTATGCCGTCCCTGAGCACGATCCTGTCCGCGTAATCGCTGTCCGCACGGGGATCTTTGACAAGATCGATTATTTCCGCTCCTTCCTCGTCGCTTCCGTAAGCCTGTTCGTAAATGGATTGCGGCTCCGCTATCGCGTCGAGCGCGCCGACGACCTCGCGGTAAGGTACCCCGAGTTCGTCGGCTATCTCGCTTAACGACGCTTCGCGTACCCCGCGAGCCTCGAGACTTTCCCTCGCCTTGACGGCGCGGTAAGCGATGTCCCTTACGTTACGTCCCACTTTGAAAGCGCTTCCTTCGCGGATATAGCGGCGGATCTCGCCGATCACCATGGGAATGGCGTAAGTGGAAAACCTTACGTTGAGCGTGACGTCGAAATTGTCGAGAGCTTTCATAAGCCCTATCATCCCGACCTGAAACAGATCGTCCGGGCTTTCGCGTGTGTTATCGAACCGCTGTACCGCGCTCAATACGAGCCGCGCGTTCGCAAGCAAAAACTTTTCCCTTAAATCGGTACGCCCGTTTTTGATAGCGAGCAAAGTTTCCTGTTGCTCCGCTCCGCTCATTTTCGGCAGCTTCGCGGTGTCGATACCCGTTACTTTCTTTACCATCCGGATAATGCCTCCTTGTAAAGAAAGTATGGGCGATTGAAGATTTTTTACTCCGCGCACGAGAATTTGCGCTAAACCTCAGATTCCCGATCTTCCTTCCGTTTTCAGATATTCCGCTTTGAGCTTGTCGATGATCTTTTTTTCCAATCGGCTTATGTAGGACTGAGATATGTTCATCATATCCGCTATTTCCTTCTGCGTGCGCTCCTTGACGCCGTATAAACCGTAACGCATACAGATTATCGCGCGGTCGCGCTCGTCCAGCTTCGAAAATATTTCGCGAAGAATGTTTTTCTCGACGTCCGCTTCCATCTCTTTGTATACTTCGCCGCCGTCGGTGCCCAGCACGTCGGACAGAAGCAGCTTGTTGCCCTCCCAGTCCACGTTCAGAGGCTCGTCCAGACTCACTTCGTTTCTGGTCTTGACCATTTTCCTCAGATACATGAGTATTTCGTTCTCTATACAACGCGAAGCGTAAGTGGCGAGTTTGATCTTTTTGTCGCCGTTATAGGAGCGCACCGCTTTGATGAGCCCCATAGTGCCTACGGAAACGAGTTCTTCCATGTCCATTCCCGTATTGTCGAAGCGCTTGGCTATGTAAACCACAAGACGTAAATTGTGTTCGACGAGCTTGTTGCGCGCTTCGGGATCGCCGGAAGCGCTAGCTTCGAGAAGCCGCGCCTCTTCGTCCGCGTCCAGCGGATTGGGCAAAGCCACCATATAGTCGAGGGTATTCTCCTCTAACGATAACAATCTGCGTAAAAATGCTCTGATCTTTTCGAAAATTATGTGCATCGTTCCTCCGTTAAGCGCGGATCCGTCATTACGCTTCAGTTCAACATATCCTTATGCAACAAGACGTCGTATCCGCGCACCTCCATTTTATCCGAGACGATCGCGTAACTACTGTATAGCTTATGCGTTTTTTTGTCGGAATATATCTTATAACTCAATTCCGTAAGCGGCATTTCGCGCACCCCCGAAACGGTGCGGACCGCAAGCGTGTCCTCTGCCGAAAGCGAAAGCTTTTTCGCTATCCTTTCCGAAACGACTATCACGGGCTTGCCGTCTTTATAAAGCGCGTTACCGGTATCTACGTAGCCGCGGAAGGAATAGGTCTTGTCGCCCGATATTATTTCGACTTTAGGTTCGAGCGCTCTCGTCTTACGGGCGTCGCGGACGCCCGTAGCCGCTTTGAAAAGCACCACGCAGGCGATAACGCTCGCGCTTATCACGAGCCCGAAAGCGTTGTTATCCTCTCCGAAAACGTCGTAAAAGAAGTTTTCGGCGCCGATAAGCGTAAGTCTTAACACAACGTAAAGCGCGGCGAAACGCAGAAATTCTCCTATCGTGAAATATTCTTTCGAAACGAGTATACCTATCACGGAAAGTATGGCTTTCAGGAGAAGCATATCGACGTCGAGATAGGGTTCGAGCGTTTCCGCGGCGGCGTAAATACCACCCGCGAACAACAGTCGCCAGATAGCAGTTTCCGCGCGGAAAAATCCCGTGACAAGATAGTACACGAGGTAATTTATCGCAAGAGCGTTGAGATAATCGAGCAACAGACCGTATTCCATTTTCCGCACGAAAAAAAGCAAGACCGTCGTAAAGTCCTGCTTTTTCATTCGTAAACAATATTTATCGGATCAAACGCGGCGCGGAGCGCCGTGAGAGCGCCGCGGGCGCAATTATTTCTTGTCCTTTATCCTCTGAAGGAAAGGAGGTACCGCTTTGGAGCGCGTGACGTCTATCCTTCCGCTCTGCGGCGGAGGCGCGACGGGAGCTTCCTCTACGCTGCGCGTAGCGTGAGCGGGAGCCTTGTCTGCGGCGACTTCTTCCTCGGAATAATATCCGTACATCCTGTCCACGCGCTCGTTGCGCTGTGCGTCGTTGGTGAACATCGGTCTTTGCATATTGTATTGAGCGCGCCCCTCGGGTTTGGTCGTGAAGCCCGTAGCTACCACGGTGATGACCACTTCGTCGTCGAGGTTCTCGTCGATACCCATACCGAATATGATATTCGCCGCGGGATCGACCACTTCGCGGATAAGCCTTACGCTCTCGTGGACTTCGTCCATCGTAAGCCCGGTGCCGCCCGAAACGTACACGATTATGCCGGTAGCGCCCTGAATGTTAGTCTCGAGAAGCGGGCTCTGAACAGCTTGACGCACGGCGTCGAGAGTGCGGTTCTCGCCCTTACCTTTACCGATACCGATATGGGCGTTGCCCTTGTTCTTCATGATAGTCTTGATGTCGGCGAAGTCGAGGTTGATGAGCGACGGAGTCGTGATGATCTCTGTTATGCCCTGTATGCCCTGACGGAGCACGTCGTCCGCCACTTTGAACGCCTGCACTAGCGTGGTGCCCTTAGGAACGAAAAGCTGTATCTTTTCGTTGGGGATAACGAGCAAGGTATCCACTACCTGCTTCAGTTTCTCGATACCTTCGTTGGCTCTGTCCATACGCGGTTTGCCTTCGAACTGCTCGAAGGGCTTGGTAACTACCGCGATGGTGAGGATATTCATTTCTTTAGCCATCTGGGCGATGACGGGAGCGGCTCCCGTTCCGGTACCGCCTCCCATACCCGCGGTTATGAACAGCAGGTCGGTATCCTCGAGATGTTGTCTTATCTCCTCTTTGCTCTCCTCCGCCGCGCGCGCTCCGATCTCCGGATCCGCGCCCGCGCCGAGTCCCTTGGTCAGATTTGCTCCGAGTTGGATCTTTATGGGGGCTTTGCTCATGTTGAGCGCCTGCATATCGGTGTTGGCTGCTATGAACGTGCAGGAGGTTATGCCCGCCAGTATCATACGGTTGACGGCGTTGTTGCCGCCTCCGCCCACTCCGATAACCTTAATATTGGCTACGCCGTAGGAATTCGCCATTATTTCTTGTTCCTCCCGAAAAATTTGTCTTTTAATTTGTAAAGCAAGTCGAATAATTTGAGTTTGCCTTTGACTATCTGATGTTGTTGAACCACTAGCAATCCGGCAAGCGACGCATGGCGCGGCTTATTGAACTGCATAAGATCGGGCGCAAGTATCTCCACCGCGCGACCCGTAACCTTGGCTAGACATTCTCGCGCTCCGGGGATATTCGCCATACCCGATCCGGTAAGCAGTATCTTCGCTTCGCGCGGAACTTCGTATTCGCTCATCTTGATCGCTTCGTGTATGTATTCCGCGATATTCTGCACTCTGTCGTACGCTATCGCGTTGATACGGCTGACGTCGTAAGAGAGCGTTTCGCCGTCGCGGCTGACGCAGTAAGCGTCGCCCATGGAAGGCTGAAGATTGAGATTGAGCTTGTCGACAAGCTCGAGCGAAACGTCGAACGGTACGCCGTCCACCGTGGTGATATCCCCAGCTATGTTGCCTCTTCCCAGAGAAAACGCCGTCGCGTGCAATATCCCGTCGCCCATGGCGTAAGCCACGGAAGTGGAAATATAACCCACGTCCGCGAGGATCACTCCCTCGTCGCTGTACTTTTCGGGCACCACGTACATGACCTCGGCAAGCATCGCCGAAGCGTATACGAAAGGCACTTTAACCGATTCGGATATTCTGTTAAAAAGGGAAATAAAAGAATTCTCGCAAACGGCGTAGGACATAAGGCAACCTATTTTGGAAGCGGTACGTCCCGCGGGGGTTATCGTATAATCGTTGTCGTCGAGCACGTAATAAACGGGAGAAGCGCTGATACAGGTATAGCCCGCTTCGCCGTTATAACTGTTGCCTATCGCGTACAGGGCGTCGAGATCGCGGTCGGTTATTCTGCGTTCCGCGCCGAGCTCCTGCTCCACCGTCTTACAGACTATCGAAGTGAATTCTCCGGGCACGCCGACCATGATCTCGTCGAGCTCGCAGAAAGCGGAAGCTTCGCACTCGCGCACGAGCGAATCGACGACGCGGAAAAGACCTTCCATATCGAGGAACTCGCCGTCCTGAAAACCGTCGTAATCTGCGGAGGCTTTGAAGGCGAAATTATTGGCGTATTTACGGTCCTGCATCACCAAAGTAACGGCGTCCGAACCGATATCCAATACAGCGACTTTTTTTGCACTCATCCGGAAATTCTCCTCGCGCGTAGGCGTCAGTTAATTAACTCTATCTTTTATTATATAATTATAGAAAAAACGTGTCAATGCTTTTCTGCAAAATATTATAAATTAAATCGTTTTTTATAAATTTGCCGCGTATTCGCGGTATGCCGCGGACACTCTGTCGCCAATATTCTCGGCGGGCGATCTGTCTATAGTAAGCGTATCGCCGGTGCGCGTGTTGAGCTTGATTTTGTCCCCTTCGAAGGCTATCGACGCGAGGAAACGCGGTTGAGCCGCGGCGGGCATTCCTTCCCCTTCGAGCGCGAGGAAGACGTTCCTCAAAGTAGCGAAATCGGCAGTATCGTAACTGTTGCCGACGGTAAGCCCGATTATCATTATAAGGCTGTTTTTGTCGAGATCGGCTTCGCGCGCTTTGCGGTCGAGCGCGAAATCCCTGTCCGCTATGGCGTAGCCCGTCCCGTCGCGCAACGGTACGGCGCACATCGGCGCGTGTTCCTCGACGTACACTTTAACGGTATCGGGGAATTCTCTCACGACGTCGATAACCGTTATCAGCCTGTCAGGATAAGCCGCCGCCACACGTTCGCGTATCTCGTTTTCGTTGAGATTAAGTATGGAACCGTTGGTTTCTATGGCGCA
>JADINF010000126.1 GCA_017694145.1 Candidatus Stercoripulliclostridium pullicola | reverse complement strand
CCACAAGACCAGATCGTCGGCAGCGTCAGATGTGTATAAGAGACAGGCCTGGAAGGCTCTCTGACGTATGCCTGCTCGAGAAGCACGTTCTCTTTGTAATAGGTTTCGATCTTGCCTTCGACGATCTTCTCTTTGACGGCGTCGGGTTTGGAAGCCATCTTCGGATCGTTGTTGATCTGCGCGAGAGCGATCTCTTTCTCGTGAGCGATCACTTCGGCGGGAACTTCCTCTTTGCTTACGTAAGTGGGTTTCGCCGCGGCGATCTGGAGAGCTACTTCGTGTACGAACTGAAGGAATCCTTCGCCTTTTGCAACGAAGTCGGTTTCGCAGTTGACTTCGACGAGTACGCCGACTTTACCGCCCATGTGGATATAGGAATCGACTACGCCCTGCGAAGCGATCCTGCCCGCTTTCTTCGCGGCGGTGGCGATACCCTTCTCGCGGAGCCATTCGGTCGCTTTCTCGGCGTTACCGTCGGTAGCTTCGAGCGCTTTCTTGCAGTCCATCATGCCCGCGCCGGTGCGCTGTCTCAATTCTTGTACGTCTTTAGCTGTGAATGCCATATATTTTACCTCTCCTGATTTTCCTGTTTGATTATGCGTCGGCGCCTTCTTCGGCGGTAGCGGTTTCCTCCGCTGCTGCCGCTTCTACGGGCTCTGCGTCTTTGTCGCTTACATATTCGGTGCCTTCTTTAGCCGCTATTACGGCGTCCGCCATAATACTTGCGATAAGTTTGACGGCACGTATTGCGTCGTCGTTGCCGGGGATCACGTAATCGACGAGCTCGGGATCGCAGTTGGTGTCTACAAGACCTACGATCGGGATACCGAGCGCGCGGGCTTCTTTGACCGCTATGTGCTCGATCTTAAGGTCTACCACGAACAGCGCGCCGGGAAGAGTACGCATATTCTTGATACCGCCGAGGTTCTTCTCGAGAGTGTCTCGTTCGGCTTTGAGCTTGATGACTTCCTTCTTGGGAAGAAGCTCGAATTCGCCGATAGCTTCCATCTGATTGAGCTTGTTGAGTTTGTCGATACGGGTGCGAATGGTCTGGAAGTTGGTAAGAGTACCGCCCAACCATCTCTGGTTCATATAGAACATTCCGCAACGCTCGGCTTCGGACTGTATGGCGTCCTGCGCCTGCTTCTTCTTGCCGACGAAAAGTACGCTCTTGCCTTCGGATACCGTCTTGTGGATAAACTTATAGGCTTCTTCTATAAGATCGACGGTGAGCTGAAGGTCGATGATATGGATCTCGTTCCTGGCGTCATAGATGTATTTCGCCATTTTGGGGTTCCATTTTTTGGTCTGGTGTCCGAAGTGGACGCCCGCTTCGAGAAGCTGTTTCATTGTGACAACTGCCATTTGTGAATCCTCCTGTGTTTTTATTCCTCCCCGCGCTTCTTCGCGTAGAGCAACCTCATCGGCAACCGCTCCGCGCTCCGCCCGGGTGCGTTATGGCGTATGATATGATAGCATACCGGAAGTATATTTTGCAAATACTTTCGGGCTAAATATTTTATATTTTTAATATAAACGCGATCCGGGCTCTCCGCGCACGAAAAAATCACCAGCGGTAACCGCTTTTACCTTTCCTGCGACGACGTCTGGCGGCTTCGATATCCTTCTTGTCGTTGTAATAACTTACTTTTGAAGCTATCAGAAGCAATATGAAGAACAACACTACCGCGCCCAACACGATAAGCCAGACGACGAGCGTTTGAGAATCGCGGTAAATTATCACGGTACCTTCGGCGGCGTAGGCGTTGAATTTAAGGATACCGTTAGCATATTCGTAATTGGTTATCTTGGTAACTCCGCCCTGCGAATCCATGAATACGATAAAATATTCTTTGGAAGAATCGAGAGTCACGTTATGGAGCGTGAGCGTCGCGTGCTCTATCCTGCCTTCCTCGCCCTCTTTGAGCGAATCCTGACGCACACCTCCGCTCACGGCGCTTATCGCGAAAATATGCTCCGGCGTCGCCGTAAAATTTGCCATACGGTATTTGTTGACGGTATCGTCGACGTTTTTGCCTTCTTCGCCGTCGGGATCTATTATTCTTCCGGTGTACGAAGTGCCGGGAGCGAATACGCCGTCGAAGTCTATGGTGACGGCGGAAGCTTCGACGCTTCCGGAAGCGGTACGCGAATTTATGGTAAGGGTTCCCTGCGCGTAAGTGAAATCGTAATTATCCGCTTTGCCGCCGGAAGGCATGAGCGAATGCGCTCCCACTTCGGTGGCGGAAGTGCGTACTACGGGCATTTCGTCTATAGCGGAAACGTCTTCGTTATTCACGAAACCGCTTACCGAAACGGTAAGCGCGGGCTCTCTCCCCTCCGTGACGGAAACGTCGTCCGCTTTGGCTACGAGGGTGCGCTTGGTAATAGTAAGGGTCTTGCCGCCGTTAAGATCGGTGACCGTACCTACTTTATAGTTGGGGTTGTCGAGCGTGAAGCTCATTTGGTAGGTATCGGCGTCGACGGGACGCTCGCCCGCGGCGAGCGCGTGGAAAGAACCGGTATACGTAACTATGACGTTGACGGAATTCTCGTCCCCTATGCAGATCCCGAGCGGCGAAACGTTGCGCGAGAAACTCGCGCCGTTATAGGCGTAAGACGCCGAACCGCTGACTTCTATTTCGAGGGGTTTGGGAGAAATAACGTACTTGTATTCGGCGTAAGTGCCTTCGCCGGATAAGCCGTTCACGCTTACGACAGCCGAATAAACCGCGGCTTTGACGGGAGCTATGGTGCTTCCTGAGGCGTAATCTTCGAGTTCCGCGCTAGTATATGTGATCGTATAGGCGTCCGAAGCGAGTACTTCGCCGTTCTGCTTGACGATGACGGGAAGCGGTTGCGGCGCCGCGTTATACGGGACGTCCAGTTTGCTGTGATCCGCTTCGAAAGTGTATTCCCCTTCCGCATTCGCCGTAAAAGCGTCCGGAGCGGCGTATTCCACGAACAAAAACGCGCAACACAATATCGCGACGAGAGCCGCCGCGACGGAAAAAATTATCCTTACCGATCTTACTGACGAGTTCATACACATATACGATAACACATACCGCGCGCGTTTTCAAGGGGAAAATGCGCCGTTACGCCTGAAAAAATTATTTCCTAACGCAAAAAGCGCATACTCGGAACGTAAATTCACGTTCGCGCTTTCCCGATCTCCTATTCCACCCTTACGCCGACTATCGTTACGAGCGGATACGGGAAAGTCGTAAAGCCGCTTCCCGCATTTACGTAGGAACTTTCGCCGAGAACGGCGATATTTTTTAAGCTTTCCTCGTCTGCGGCTTTTCCGAAAGCGGCGTACTCGCCGTCCCAGCTCGGATAGCTTCCGACGCAGATAAAGAACTGCGAAGTCGCCGAATCGGGATCCGACGTGCGCGCCATGGAGATAACGCCCGCTTCGTGAGCGATATCGTTCAAGTCCCAACCGTTGGAAGCGAATTCGCCTTTGATCGGCGCGGGTTCGCCTTCGGGGTAACCGAGCGTAAGCCCTTTGTCGGTTTCGGTGATTTTGTAGCCGCCTCCCTGTATACAGCCGCCGGGCACCACTCTGTGGAATGCG
>JADINF010000125.1 GCA_017694145.1 Candidatus Stercoripulliclostridium pullicola | reverse complement strand
GTACGAAGCCGAAGAAAAAGCCGATTTTTCGGTATGGAGAAGGGCTCTCAACAGGGAACTCGTCAAAAGCGCCGAAGAATACGCCGAGATAAAGTTTTCTTACGAGGTAGAGGGCGCGATCGCGGAAAACGGGCGCGTCAAAGGGATAATCGCGAACGGCGAAAAGGTTTACGCGGATCTCGTGGTGGATTCGCTCGGCGCCTTTTCCTCGCTGAAAAAGGACGTTCCCGGCGTGACGGTACACGAAGCGGACGAGATATTCGTTACCTATCGCGCCTTCCGCAGGAAGAACGCCGCCGCCCCCGAAGCGGAGTATACGAACAAAGTTTATCTGAAGCATAAAGGGGAACGCGGGATAGCGTGGGCGATACAGGACGGCGACGAAGTGGACGTATTGGCGGGAAGACTGGGCGGCGCGAGCAAAGAGGAATTCGCTTCCGCGATAGCGCACCTCGAAAAGGAAAATCCGACTATAGGAGCGGAAACGGTGAGAGGCGGCGGCATGTACCGCATACCGGTAAGGTATCCCGCGACGCGGATGGTCGCTGACGGTTACGCCGCGATAGGCGACGCGGCGTATATGACCGTGCCTATGCTCGGCAGCGGTATAGCGACCTCGCTCGCGGCTGCCGGAATGCTCGCGAAATGCCTTACGGAAGCCGCCGGAAAGGGAGCGGAAGAAGCCGTTTCCGTAAAAAATCTCTGGAATTACGAGAGGGATTTTTATCTTGCTTTCGGAGCCGAATTCTGCGGCGTGGACGTTACGAAAAGGGGAGTTCTGGAGTTTCCCGACGTACTGCTCGGGTGGTTATTAACGTCGAAAGTGCTTACAAACGACGACGTTTGCGCGCTTGCGAAAGGTCGCTTCCTTAATATAGGAGTAAAGGAAGCGTTGAAGAAGGTAAAAGCGGCGGGACTTAAAAAACTTCCCGCGCTCCTCAGGGTGAACGCGATGCTCACGCGCGGCAAGCGCGCGATAAAGACAGCGCGGAGGATCCCTGCGGTTTACGCGCCGCGCGCCGTCGGAAAGTGGGAAAGAAAGCTCGTTAAAGCCGTGACCGGGAAGGATATACGGCGTTAAAAAATAAAAGCTCCCGTTTGTGCGGGAGCCTATCTCTTTTATTCGCCGGTGAAGTCGTCCGATTCCGATTTTTTCGGGCGGTGTCTGCGAACTCTGCGCTTGTGTCCCCAGTTTACCACCGTGTAGCCGCGGTAACTCGAGACGTGCGGAAAGGGCAGACCGTTGGTGTGACGCACTATCCTTTCGATACAGTCCACCGCGTCCTGCACTTTGTCGCGCGGCACCGGAGCCACGAAATGCGTGGCGAATATCGCGTCGTACGTATTGCCGCGCAATATGCGTTGCAACGTGGTTTTGAGCTCTTCCGTTTTTGCCGCACGCTTTATGCCCAGATAGGTGCACGGGTTGTACGTGTCCCCCACGAAAAGAAGTCTGTTTTCCACCGCGAGATAGCTGAGCGCTCCGCGCGTCAGTCCCTTCGATTCGTATACGCGCACCGTTTTTCCGCCCAGATCTATGACGTCGCCCTCCGATACGAATACCGCTTCCGGTTCCGCTCCGCGCACCCAGCGACAGTTACGGAATCCGATAACTTTCAGCTTGAAGAAAAATTTAAGGCTCAACAGATAGCTTTTGCGCGCGCGCAAAGTGCTCGATTCGAGGTAAGGCTTTTCCTTTTCGGACAGGTATATTTTGTCGAATTGCGCCCTGCCGCCCGAGTGCCACGGAAGCGCGGTCGTGAGCGCGGCTTCTACAGGCTTTCCGCCCGCCAGGGGCGCTATCACGCTTCTTAAGTCGTTGACTCCCGCGCCCGTGTCGATAAGCAAAGCTTTTTCGCTTCCGATTATCAGATAACAATTCGCCACGTTGTATTCGTTGATGCGGTACACGCCTTCCCCGATCCCTTCGATATCGTACCCCGCGCGCCGCGTCCTTCTGCTCCTGTCGAACATATCCGCTCCTTCGGTTTTTCACCATTATAACACGGCATCGGCGCGTTGGTATAATATTATTGAATTATCTTTACGGAAGTTGTATAATATCCCGATAGAAACAACCTTCACGGAGGTCGATACGTGTATCCATACGAAATAGGCGGCTTTATCACATTGTACGGTATTCTGGTGGGCGCGGGCGTGCTCGCCTGCTTTATCGTGTTCTGGTGCCTCGCCAAAAAAGATAAACTCGAAAGCCGTTATACGGATTTCATTACCGTAGACGGCGTCGTCACCGCCGCGGCGGGCTTCGGCTTCGCCGCCCTTTTCCAGTCGATATACAGCTACATCGAAAATCCGGAAGCCGGCTTCGGCTATAACGGACTCACGTTCTACGGCGGACTTATCGGCGGCGCGGCGGTATTCGTCTTGCTCGCCTTCCTTTTCCGCAAGCGCTATCAAAGCAAAATGATAGACATCGTAAGTAACGTTCCGCTCGGTATCCTTATCGGACACGCCTTCGGCAGAGTGGGGTGCTTCATGGCGGGGTGCTGTTACGGCAAACCCACGACGAGCCCCATAGGAGTGCAGTTCGTAGACCTCGAAACGGGCGGACTTACCGAAAAGGTCATTCCCACAAATTTGATAGAAGCGGTATTCCTTTTCATCGTTTTCGGGATACTGCTCGCCGTTTATCTGAAAAAAGCGCACCCCTATAACCTTCCCCTTTACATGATACTTTACGGCATATTCCGTTTCGTTATCGAGTACTTCCGCGACGACGACAGAGGGGAGTTCGTGCCCGGCATGAGCCCTTCGCAGTTCTGGTCGGTGATACTCGTGATAGGCGGCGTGATACTCATTCCGATACTCGGGAAGCTGTGGGCAAAGCGGCAGGCGTATCTCAAAGAGCACCCGATCGTCGAACCCGCGGAAAGGAAAAGAGCGGCGAGACAAAAATAAGTTATTACGATCGGCGCGGCGGTATTCCGCCGCGTTTTTTATGCTCCGCAAGAGGCAAACCTCTTACCGCGCGCGGCGCGGCGGCGCGACTTTTGTCGCGCGAGAGGGAAAAGCGCGTTGTCCAAAAAGACGTGCTGGTTGCCGCGGCACGCATGGAAAAACAGGGGCGCCAGCGCCGCAAAAACGGCGAAGACGGACGCGCCCGTCTTTGAGAAGACCGCCCGTTGAAATTTGCTCATAAATTCCTACCGTTGTTCAGGCGAGCGTCTCGAAAGACGCCGTCAGCATATAGTGGTCGGAAAGGTCGTTTTCGACGACCCTGCCGTTCGTCAACCGCAATGTTTTGCAGGTGTAAACAATGTTGTCTATGCAGGCAAACGACGATCCCCCGGCGAATGTCGCGAGCGCGTTGTCGGGATTTATGAAGAGCGCATACTCGTCGCTGTCGAAGAAAGGCGCCAAGTCGTCGAACGACGAGATGTTGAAGTCGCCTGTCAGCACCTTGTACGGGGACGGGTCGCTCTGCATCAGCTCGAAGATGAACTCCGCCTGCAGTTCGCGCAAAAGCCTGCCGTCTTTCTGTGCGTTTGTGTAGTCGAGGTGGGTGTTGTAAAACGCGATCCGCACGCCGTCGACGTCGATCAGAGTGCGCTGTACCATCCTCGGCTCCATATGCGCGGAAACATAGGGATAGGGATAGGGCAGCATCGCGCATTGCGCGTCGGCGATCGTGCGGGACGTCGTCGTCATAATGCCGTACTTGTCGCCCATAGCGTATGTTTCGGTGGGGGTGAAGTGTTTGTTGGCGAGGGAACCGCTCGTCAACGCGGTCGTGAAGCCTCCGCCTCTGCGGTCGAAGTCGTCGGTGTCCACTTCCTGGAGTCCGGCGATGTCGACGCCGCAGTCGTCGAGTTGGGCGGCGATCGCGTATTCGTTTTCGAGGGTGTTGCCGCCGCTCCAGACGTTGTAGGAGGCAACGGTGAAAGAGATCCCGCCGCGGCGTGTAGCGTCGACGCCGCGTTCCGGGTCGAATAGCGGGATGTCGGGCATCGGCAGACAGGCAGCGAGAGTGCCGCAGACGAGGCACAACATCACGAGGACGAGCAAGAGTGTTCTGAGTTTTCTTATAATTCCCTCCAAGAGCCTTCCACACGCATTGCGCACGCGATGCACGCGAGACTAATAGACAGTATGAATTATAAACCGCAACCGCCCGCTAGTCAATACCGTTAATTACATTTAACCACCCTTAAATGTAGGTTTACAATACATTTATGACACAGTGGAGAAGAAGGAGACAGAAGGAAAACGAAATGTTCTATGCAAAGAAAACGTTCTACAGCCCGGAAGACTACAACAAGCAATTAAGGAGATACATGAACGAGTACAACAACTTCCCGATGCGCCCCCCGGGCCGGAAGTCCCCCAATGAGTTCCTCTCTTCTTTTTTCTCCAATGTGTAACAAATGTTTGACAACCCTACATCGCAAATCGGCGCGGAACGCGACTAACGCTTGCGGAACCGTTTACCTTATGATATAATGTGTAAGATTATATATTAGCCGCGCAACGCGCCCGCACGGGCAATATCCGCGCGCGCGGTCGTTAACGAGGCAAAAATGGGTTTAGCAGATTTTCTGTTCAGAAGCGAAAAGAAACGCCAGCTTAAAAAGCTCGAAGTTACGGCGGACAAAATAGAGAAACTTTCCGACAAATACGGCGCGATGAGCGACGAGGAGCTTTCCGCGCAGACCGCGGCGCTCAAAGCGCGCTACGCCGCGGGCGAAACTCTCGACGAGCTTTTGCCCGACGCTTTCGCCGTCGTAAGAGAAGCGGGTGCTCGCGTTCTCAACATGCGCCACTTCCACGTGCAGCTTTTGGGCGGCATAGTCCTTCATCAGGGAAGGATAGCGGAGATGCAGACGGGCGAAGGTAAAACTCTCGTCGCCACCCTTCCCGCTTATCTCAACGCGCTTTCCGGTAAGGGAGTGCATATCGTTACGGTGAACGACTACCTTGCGAAGCGCGACGCCGAATGGATGGGCAAGATCTATAAATTCCTCGGCATGAGCGTGGGCGTGGTCACGCAGGGCATGTCGAACGCCGAGCGCAAAGCCGCTTACGCCGCCGATATTACTTACGCAACCAATAACGAGATAGGATTCGATTATCTGCGCGACAATATGGTCACCGAGCGCGAGAAAGCCGTTCAGCGCGGACACGAATTCGCCATAGTGGACGAAGTGGACAGCATTCTCATCGACGAAGCGCGCACGCCGCTCATCATTTCCGCGATGGCCGGCGAGTCGGGAGAGCTTTACGTACAGACCGACCGCTTCGTCAAGAGCCTCGACGGCGACGAGGACGTCATCAAGGACGAGAAGGACAATCACGTTTATCTAAGCGAACAGGGCGTGGAGAAAGCGGAGAGGTATTTCCGCATAGACAATCTGGGCGATGCGGAGAACGCAGAGCTTTCGATGCGTATCAATTCGGCGCTTCGCGCCAACTATCTCATGCACCTCAACAAGGACTACATCGTCGAGAACGGCGAGATCATCATCGTCGATGAATTCACGGGGCGCAAGATGAGCGGCAGGCGCTATTCCGACGGGCTCCACCAGGCGATAGAGGCGAAAGAGCAGGTCGCCATCCGTAAAGAAAACAAGACGATAGCGACGATAACCTTCCAGAATTTCTTCAGACTTTACAAGAAGCTTTCGGGCATGACCGGAACGGCGATGACGGAGGAAGCGGAATTCAGAGGGATATACGAGCTCGACGTAGTGCCGATACCGCCGAACCTCAAAGTCGTCCGCGTGGACGAAGCGGACAAGATCTTCCGCACCAAAGCGGAGAAATACGCGGCGGTCATCGAGGACGTGCGCGAAGCGCACGAGAAGGGACAACCGGTACTCGTGGGCACCACGAACGTGGCGGCGAGCGAGGAGCTTTCGGATCTTCTCCGCAAGGAGCGCATACCGCACAACGTACTGAACGCCAAGCACCACACCGAGGAAGCGGCGATAATCGCGCAGGCGGGCAGAGAGGGCGCCGTTACGATAGCCACCAACATGGCGGGACGCGGAACGGACATTCTTCTAGGCGGCAACCCCGAATTCATGGCGAAGCAGAAGATGGAGAAAGAGGGCTTCACTCCCGAACTCATAGAAACGGCTTCCGCGTTCAACGCGGTGAGCGCGGAGGAAGAAGTCAACGCGCGGGCGCGTTATAACGAGCTTATCGCCGAATTCAAGAAGGAAACGGACGCCGCGAAAGAGAAGGTCCGCGAACTGGGCGGTTTAAGAGTGATCGGTACCGAGAGGCACGAAGCCCGTCGTATCGACAACCAGTTGCGCGGCAGAAGCGGACGTCAGGGAGATCCGGGATCTTCGTGTTTCTATCTTTCGTTCGAGGACGATCTGTTGCGCATTTTCGGCGGCGACAGACTGAAAGGGCTCATGGGCGAAGGGCAGATGCTGCAGGTCTCGATACTTTCCAAGCAGATAGAAGTGGCGCAGCGCAGATGCGAGGAAAACAATTACGCGATACGTAAGCACGTATTGAATTACGACGACGTGATGAACAAACAGCGTCAGCTTATTTACGCGGAGCGCAACGCGGTGCTCGACGGGAAAGACGTGCACGAACAGATCTTGAAGTATTTCGAACCTCTCGCGCTGAGCATAGTGGGCACGTTCGTCAATTACGACGAATCGGAAGAGGAAGTGGATATCGCTTCTTTCAATTCGGCGCTCGAACTCAAACTGCTCGAGAAAGGCACAGGGCTCATCACGCCAGAACTTCTCACCGAGCTCAGCGAGGAGAAGATAGAGGAGCTCGTGCTCGAGACGACGATCAAGCAGTACGAAGCTAAGATGAAGAAGGCGGAGGAGAACCGCATCGACTTCAAGCGCACGGAGCGCAACGTCCTTCTCAATCAGGTGGACAGGCAGTGGATGAACCACATATCGAATATGGACGCGCTCCGCAAGGGGATAGGACTGCGCGGTTACGGGCAGAAGGATCCCGTGATGGAGTACCGGCGCGAAGGCTTCGAGATGTTCGACGCGATGATCGAAACGATACAGGACAACACGGCGATGATCCTTGCCAAGCTCGACGTGGACGCGGCGATAGAGAGGATAAATTTGTATACGCGCGAGCAACAGCGCCGCGTGACCGTGGTGAATACGGAGAAGAAAAAGCAACCCGGGCGCAACGATCCCTGCCCCTGCGGAAGCGGCAAGAAATATAAGAATTGTTGCGGGAGATAACAGGATATGGATTTTTACGCGGAGAAAATAAAGCTCGGCGAACTTAAAGATTCCGTCGAGAGATCGGCGGCGGCGCTCGACACGGAGAAGCTCGCAAAGGAGCTTACCGAACTGCGCGCGGAGCAGGAGAAAGAGGGCTTCTGGCTCGACCTCAACAAAGCCAAATCCGTCAACATGCGCATAGCGGAGAACGAGCGTAAGCTCAAGGAAGTTGACGCGCTCCGCGCGAAGGTTGTAAATATCGCCGAACTCATGGAGATGGCGGAGGAGATGGAGGAAGAGGGCGCGGCGGCGGAGATAACGGCGCTTCTCGAAGAACTCTCGAAAGAGTCGGAGGAGTTATTCCTCGACACTCTCCTCAACGGTAAATACGACGCGCTCAACGCAATCCTTACGTTACACGCGGGCGCGGGCGGCACGGAAGCGCAGGACTGGGCGGAAATGCTGTACCGCATGTACCGCCGTTACGCGGAGCGCAAAGGGTACGCCGTAAGCGTGCAGGACTATCAGGACGGCGACGAGGCGGGTATCAAGAGCGTGACGTTCACTCTTTCCGGAACCAACGCATACGGGTTCCTGAAAGCGGAAAAAGGGGTGCACAGACTCGTCAGAATAAGTCCTTTCGACGCCAACAAGAGAAGGCACACGAGCTTCGCTTCGCTGGAGGTCATGCCGGAGATAATCGACGACGGCGAGATCAAGATAAACCCCGAGGATCTGAAGATAGACACCTGCCGGTCGTCCGGAGCGGGCGGGCAGCACGTCAACAAGACGGAGTCCGCGGTACGCATAACGCACATACCTACGGGAATAGTCACCTGGTGTCAGAACGAGCGCAGTCAGGTACAGAACAAGGAAACCGCCATGCGCATGCTGTACAGTAAGCTCGTCGAGCTCAAGGAGCGCGAGCAGATGGAAGAGGCGATGAGCCTGAAGGGCGAGATCAAGAAGATAGAGTGGGGCTCGCAGATAAGGAGCTACGTATTCTGCCCGTACACGCTCGTCAAGGATCACCGCACGGGGTACGAGAATACCGACGTGAACGCGGTGATGGACGGCGACATAGAGGGATTCATATACGACTATCTCATCAAGGCGAACGGTTGACCGTTCACACCGGTGGAAACATAAAAATCATTCGGTAAACCGATACGGAGGAAGCAAAAATGTTGGATATCAATCTGATAAGAAGCGACAGCGCGAAGGTGAGCGCGGCGCTCGCGAAGAAGGGCTATACGGTAGACTTCGCGGAGATGCTCGGCTGGGACGCCGAGAGGAAAGCGGCGAAGCAGTCCGTCGAGGAACTGAAAGCGAAGCGCAACAGGGTGAGCGCGGAGATCCCGAAGCTCAAGAAAGCGGGCGAACCCGTCGAAAAGATATTCGAAGAGATGCGCGCTCTGGGCGACGAGATAGCCGCCGAGGACGCGAGGATAGCGGAGCTCGAAGGGAAGATAAACGATTTCCTTCTGGGACTTCCCAATATGCCCGACGACGATCTTCTCGCGGGCGAGAAAGAGAACAATCAAGTGATCAAAGTGGTCGGCAAGCCCACCGAATTCGGCTTCAAGCCGAAGAATCACGTCGATCTTTGCGTCGATTTGGGACTCATCGATTACGAGCGCGGCGTCAAGCTTTCGGGCGGCGGCTTCTGGCTTTACCGCGGCATGGGTGCGCGACTCGAATGGGCGCTTCTCAATTATTTTATCGACGAACACCTCAAGGACGGCTACGAATTCATACTTCCTCCCCATCAGCTCGGCTATAACTGCGGACTGGGCGCGGGACAGTTCCCGAAGTTCGCCGACGAGGTTTACTGGCTCGAAGGAGAAGCCGACAGGAAGAAGAACCGCTTCATGCTTCCCACCGCCGAAACGGCGCTCGTCAATATTTACGCGGGCGAGATAATGGACGAGAGCATGCTTCCTCTTAAACTTTTCGCATACACTCCCTGCTACCGCAAAGAGGCGGGAAGCTACAGAAGCGAGGAACGCGGCATGATACGCGGACACCAGTTCAATAAAGTGGAAATGGTGCAGTACGCCAAGCCTTCCGAATCGGGCAAAGCGTTCGAGGAGCTCGTCGCGAAGGCGGCAAGACTCGTCGAAGGGCTCGGACTGCACTTCAGAGTAAGCAAGCTTGCGGCGGGCGACTGCAGCGCGTCGATGGCGAGGACTTACGACATAGAGGTATGGATACCGAGCATGGGAATATACAAGGAAGTGAGCTCCGTATCCAACGCCAACGACTATCAGGCGCGCCGCAACAACACCCGTTACCGCGATTCCGCTACCGGCAAGACGGCGTTCGTGCACACGCTGAACGGGTCGGGGCTCGCGACGAGCAGGGTGATCCCCGCTATAGTGGAGCAATTCCAGAACGCCGACGGAAGTGTCACCGTGCCCGAGGTGCTCAGAAAATACCTCGGCGGCATAGAGAAGATCTCGAAATAAAATGGTCAACGCGAAGGGGTGTGCCGCAGGGCTCCTGTTGGGGTCGGTACTGCGCGCGGTAGTAGCGGTATTGTTCGGTATCGCCAAAGCGATCGCCGCCGTCCTGTGGTATACGGGACTGTGGGTGCCCGCTTTATACGCGCTGTTCGGCGGCGTGCTCTATCTCGTGTGGAAATTCAATCCTTTCTCCGGCGGACTGTACGAAACGCTGTATCTCGTGGGCTTCGCGTTGTGCGTGGTCATCTTCGTCATTATTCTTTTACGCAACGCCGTAGTCAGACCCTTCAAGAGCGTAGCCGAAGGCTTCCGCAATCCGATCTGGAAAAAGCAGGACGACGAGGCGAAGAAGAAAGAAAAGGAGCGCGAGGAGATCCCCGAGTGGGAGAAAAAGCGCGAAGAAAAGCGCAGGCGCAAAGCGATAGAACGCGGCAGGAAAATTACCGAGGAGCGCGCCCGCAAGGAAGCGGAGAGAACGCGCGGCGACGAGGACTTTACGGGAGAACCTAAGGAGGCGCGCGCGAAGCGCCGTAACGGAGAAGAATTAGGCTTAACGGGTAACCCGGACGACATATACGGATACCGAAAGACGCGAACTTCGCGCGAGAGCGAATACGATCCTTTCTACGACGACCCTTACGGATACGGGAAAGCGAGCGCCGCGGAGGAGCCTAAAATATACCTGTCCGCCGTGGAAGCGGACACGCTCATACACGAGTATTCCGACCGTTTCGAGGTGTACGATCTCGACGGCGGCAAAAAGACTTTACGAAGCATTGAGTACAAAGACGGACGGCGATGACCAAGAGGGCGAACGGAATGGAAAAAAAGAGCGGGAAAGTCCGCGCCTGGGAGCTCGACGCGCTCCGCGGGCTTGCCATATTGCTCGTCGTGTGGGATCACACGATGTACGCGATCGGGTATATTTTCTATTCCGGCGGCTGGGAATATTCCGCCAACGAAGCCTTGATGAAAATAGGCGAGTTCGCGCTCGATTACTGGGGCTCGGACTGGCGGCTTTTCGGCTGGCCGGTATTCGTATTCATTTTCTTTTTCGTATCCGGAA
Organism: Candidatus Stercoripulliclostridium pullicola; assembly: GCA_017694145.1. Classification (GTDB taxonomy): domain Bacteria; phylum Bacillota; class Clostridia; order Christensenellales; family DTU072; genus Stercoripulliclostridium_A; species Stercoripulliclostridium_A pullicola. The sequence goes on along the minus strand of JADINF010000125.1, from coordinate 6,955 downwards.
CGTGCACCGCGTTCAGCAGGAACAACTTTTGGAGAGGTTTAAGGCTCGCCCTCGTGGCTTTAGCCGTGACGGGCGTCACCTACCTTCTGCAGGAATGGCTGGACATGGGCAACGTCTATATTCAATTCGGCGTGTTGCATTGCCTTGCGCTCTGTATACTCCTTTTCGCGGCGCTCGAAGCCTTCTTAAAACTCACCGCTTCGCGCAGTAAATATTACCGATTTATCAAAGCGGGCGTGTACGCCGCCTGCGCGGTGGCGCTGCTCATAGTCAATTATACCTGCAACGTCACCCTTTACGAAGTCAATACCTCTTATACGACCGTACCCGACGCGACTCCGATAACGGGTATGTTCTTCTATACCGACGGCTGGTGGACGGCAGACTATTTCCCGCTGCTTCCCTTCTTCGGTTTCTTTATGATAGGCGCCGCCATAGCTCCGATACTCTATAACGAGAAGAAGTCCCTTCTTCCCGGGCTCGACGGGAAGTGGAACAGGTTCCTCACCGTCCCCGGGAGATATTCCATATACATTTATCTTCTGATACAGGTGGTCGCCGTAAGCGTGCTGTGGGTGGTGACCTACGCCGTGACCGGCGAGATCTATTTTTTCGGATAAGTCGATGAAATGTTATCTTTGTCCCAATATGTGCGGCGTCGATCGCGCCGCGGAACGCGGCAAATGTCTCGCGGGAGAAAAAGCCGTCGTCAACAGGGCGGCGCTCCACTTCTACGAGGAGCCGCCGATAAGCGGCACGCGCGGTTCGGGCACGGTGTTTTTCGGCGGTTGCGTGATGAGGTGCGAATTCTGTCAGAATTACGAGATAAGCCGCGCGCCCGAGGGAAGAGAATATACGCCCGCGGAGCTTACGGAGCTGTATCAAAGACTGGAGAGAGAGGGAGCGCACAACATAAATCTCGTAACGCCCACGCAATGGAGCCGCGAGATAAGGGCGTCTTTCGACATTTACCGTCCCGCCGTGCCTGTGGTGTACAATACGTCGGGATACGAGCGTAAAGAGATAATACGCGAGATGTGCGATTATGTCGACGTCTTTCTTCCCGATTTCAAATTCTCCGACGAGGCGCTCGCGAGGAAACTTTCTCTACGCGCCGACTATCCGCGGACAGCGCTCGACGCGATAGAGGAAATGCTGAAGGCAAAGCCCGCGCTTTACGAGGACGGGCTCATCAAGCGCGGCGTGATAATAAGGCATCTCGTTCTGCCGGGGTTTATACAAAACAGTATCGCGGCGCTCGACATGCTCGCGGAGCGTTTCGGGAAGGACATTACGGTGAGTCTTATGTCGCAGTTCACGCCCGTTGCGGGCAAGACAATAACGCGCAGGCTGAAGCCCATCGAATACAAAGCGGTCGTCGCGCACGCCGAGAAGCTCGGTATGGAGGACGTATATATCCAGACCGCCGATTCCGCATCCGAGGAATTCATACCGAAGTGGGAAAAGTGAAGTTCGCGCCCGACCGGAGTCGAAAAACGCAATGCGGCGACGACTGCAAACAGGGAAGCAAGATATAAGGGACAAAAAAAGGAGCGTTGCCGCTCCTTCTTTATTTAAGAGTTATACCGGTTTAAGATTTATACCGGGTCGGTAAGAGGGGGTCATTCGTCCTTCTTGTCCGATTTATCCGATTTATCCGCGGGCTCGGCGTTTTCGCGTTCGTCCTTTTCGGCTCCTGCTTCCGTTTCGACGGGAGCTTCGGAAGCTTCCTCTTTCGTTTCCGCTTCCGCCGTAGGTTCGTTAGCCGCGGGTCCTTCCGCTTTTTCCGTTTCGCCCGTTTGAGCCGCTTCGGGCTCTTTCACGATTATTTCGGAGGAATTCCCGAGTACCGGCGCGGGACGCAACGCTTCTTCGCGAGCTTTCGCTTCCGCGGCGAGTTTGGCTTTCTTCTCGTTGATATACGCTGTCACTTCTTCGGGAGTTTTGCCGTCGATGAGCATATCCACTTCGTCGCCGTAGATCGTTTCGTGTTCGTAAAGAAGTTCCACCATCGCGTGGAGAACGGCGGTGTTCTCGCTCAATATCTTATACGCGCGGTCGTAGGCGGTATCCACTATCTTGCGGATCTCTGAGTCGATAAGCGCCGCTATCTCGTCCGAATAGCTCGCCTGAGTCTGATAGTCCCTCCCGATGAATACTTCCTGCTCTCCGCCGTAATAGACGTTCGAGAGGGCGGGGGACATACCCCATTCGGTCACCATGCTGCGCGCTATCGAGGTCGCTTGCTTGATGTCCATGGAAGCGCCGGTCGTTATATCCTTGATGATGAGCGCCTCGGCGGCTCTTCCGCCCATCGTCATCGCTATAGTGTCCACAAGGTGCGAATAGGTGGTGTGCGAGTCGTCCGTCTTGGGTCTGCTTATCGTGTAGCCCGCCGCCATTCCTCTCGGAATGATACTGACTTCCTGTACCGCGTCGCAGTTCTTGAGGAGCCTTCCCACGAGCGCGTGTCCCGCTTCGTGATAGGCGGTTATGCGCTTGTCCTTTTCGGTTATCACGCGCGAACGCTTCTGCGGTCCCGCGATGACTTTGTTGATACCCTCAAGAATATCCTTCATCTGTATTATCTTGCGGTCGTCGCGCGCGGCGATAATAGCCGCTTCGTTGAGCAGGTTCTCTATGTCCGCGCCGCTGAAGCCCGTCGTGAGCCTCGCGAGATTGCGGAAATCCACTTCGGGAGAAACGGGTTTGTTGCGCGCATGCACGCGGAATATCGCTTCTCTTCCTTTGACGTCGGGGAGATTGACGTAGATCTGACGGTCGAATCTGCCGGGACGGAGCAGGGCGGGATCGAGTACGTCGGCGCGGTTTGTAGCCGCCATTATGACGATGCTTTCGTTTTCTTCGAAGCCGTCCATCTGAACGAGCAACTGGTTGAGGGTCTGTTCGCGTTCGTCGTTGCCGCCGCCGAGACCCGCGCCTCTTTTACGTCCCACGGCGTCTATTTCGTCGATGAATACGATACAGGGTTGCGTTTTCTTCGCCTGCGCGAAAAGGTCGCGCACGCGGCTAGCGCCCACGCCCACGAACATTTCGACGAAGTCGGAGCCGGAGATCGAATAGAAGGGCACTCCCGCTTCGCCCGCGACCGCTTTGGCAAAGAGCGTTTTACCCGTTCCGGGAGGACCTACGAGCAGTACGCCTTTAGGTACGCGCGCGCCTACCTCGCGGAATTTTTTGGGAGCTTTGAGGAATTCCACGATCTCCTTGAGCTCCACCTTTTCTTCTTCGGCGCCCGCAACGTCTGCGAAACGCACTTTGACGTTTTCGCTCACCTTCGACTTCGTTTTACCGAAGTTCATCGCGCCGCCCATGCCGCCGCCCTGCTTGCGCAGAGTGACTATCATGTATATCGCTAGCCCCGCGAGCAGAAGAAGCGAAAGAACGGGGAAGATATAACTGCGGAAGCTGTTGGCGTTGGGATCGTTGAGCCATATTGTCGGCAATTGGAAGTTTCCCGCGGTATTCTGATAATTCTCTATCGTTTCGGTAAAATCGTCGCGGTATTTGACAACGCAGCTCGCGTTGGCGAATTTACCCGATTTGAAATTCTCGATGTTCTTTTCGTTCGTTTCGGAAGCGTACAGAACGTTGACGGTGTAACTACCCGTAAAATATATACCCGCGACTTTGCCTTCCTTTATTTCGGTGACCAGACGGTCGTAAGAAATGACCTCCACTTTGTTCCCGCTGAGGTTGGTGATAAGCAAGGCGAGCAATATCACGAGCAGTATCCCCGCCGCAAGTACGAAAAATGTTCTTCTATTGTTAGGTTTATAATCCATTTGCCCTCACGATCGGCTCGAGCGCAAAACGCGCCGGTTTCCGAAATAGTATTACAACATTATATCATAACATTTTCGGAATATCAACGATAAATATGCCCGTTTAAGTGATATATGTTGTAATATAACGTGAATATTATGTGTGCGAGACCGCGGAAACGCATCCGGCGTCCGCGGAGGGAGCGCGCAGTTCGCTTACCAGTAAAGCGATCTTACGGGCTATCGCGGCGCTCATACGCTCTACGAGCGCGTAGGGGACGTTCATCAACGCCCCGAGATTGTCGGAGCTTCTCTCCGCCACCACGCCGAGTATCCCGATGTCCCCGATGGCTCCGAGATTCTTGTTGAGCGCGCCGCCCGCCCTGAGCCCTTTCGAGGAGTATTTTATTTTACCGACGTCGCGCTTGTCCCCCACGCACGCGTCCACCGCTATCACCAGACTTTCACGGTGGCGCTCCGCAAGAAAAGCGGCATATCGGGTATAATTAACTCCGTTTACGGGAGCCCGAAGTCCGCCGTATACGTATGCGGGGACTCCGTAGTTCTCTTTGAGAAGATCGGCTACCATCGGACCCAGACTGTCGCCCACGACGCCCGAGGAACCTATACAGATCACAACAGGTAAAGGCATAGCATATTTATATCCCGTAGAGGACGGCGATATGCACGCGGGAAAGATATCCGCGTAAATTATAGCCTTCTTCTACCGCCGCGCGACTCCCCGGAACGCGCGAACGCGCGGTTACATAATTTTAACTTGCAATTTATATTAAGGCTATGCTATACTGCTAATATACTTATGTGGGCGTGCTTACGCACGCGGAGGTTGAAATGAACTGGAGTATTCTCGTCGACGTTGTTATCGTCGCACTTGTAGTGCTTATACTCGTACTCGGCGTCAAACGCGGCTTCGTCAGATCGGTGGTCGGTCTCGTTTCGGCTGTCGCCGTATTGGCGGGCGCTATCCTGCTGACCTCGCCCGTCACGGGGCTGATCACGGCAGGCACCGATTGGGACGATCAGATCGCTACGGCGCTGGAGAGCCCCATTGCGGAGAAACTTCCCAACGCCTATGCGACCGTATATTATACCGACTACGACGATAACCCCGAGACCGCATTGGAGCTCGTGTATAGGATCGACGGCGAAGAGCATCTTTTCGACGAGATATTCGACGATAACGCCGTCATCAAGCAACTGGGACTGGTCAAGCTCATCCGTCCCACGGTCGAGAACCTGCTTAACAGGCAAGCGGAAGCCGAGGGCGTGGAGCTAGGCGATTATGGCAACACGATATACTTCGTGGACGGGGTGACCGCGCCGATTGCCACGGCGATATTAACGGTGGCGGTGTTCTTCGCGTTGCTTATCGTGCTGGCGATAGTCCTTAGGCTTCTTCTCAAGATATTCAAAAAGATCGTCAGCAAACTCTACATCGCGCATTTCGTCGACAAGATGCTCGGCGGTATTTTCGGCCTTGCGATGGGCGTGCTCGTAGTGCTTATCATTCTGACGATATTACAAATTCTTTCGCCTCTCTCGTTCATGGAACCCGTCAACGACTTCCTCGAAAACACCGTCGTCACCAAATTCGTTATGGATAACAACTTCCTGTACCGCTTCATTGCGGAAAAAATCGATCTCGAAAGTCTGATGGCAAAGATCAAATAACGGAGGACTTTTATGGGTAAAGGCATCGTCAAAATTTTCGTGGGCATAATAATAGGTATAGTGGTAGCCGTGCTCGCTTTGGGCGGCGGGCTGTATTACCTGCTCACCATGAAAGGAACGATGGGCAAAATCGAGGAGTCGGGAATAGGCGAAAGTCTTTCGCTCGAGTTCGACGACGAGCAGAAAGAGATGAGCATTCTCGCTTATGCGCAAGCGGTTATCGGCGCGGTGGCGGATCTTTCCGGCAAGCCGATAGGCGATATAGAGAAGCTCATCGGTACGCATAAGCTCAGTGAGACCATTTCCGACGCCGTGGGCATCGCTCCCGAAACGGTGCGCACGAGCTCTATAGGCGATCTCGGCAAAACCATTTCCGCCAATCTTACCGTGAACGTGATGAGCGACAAATTCGCCATTTCGCTTCCCGAGGACATACCGCTTTTCTCAAGCGAGGAATTCCTTTCTCAGCCGATAAGCGAAGCTTTCGGAGATCTCAGCGCGTACACGATGGATAATTTCGTGACGGTTGTATACGACGAGGAAGCAACCGCGGAAAATCCCGCGTCGAGCAAGCTCATGCAGAAAATAGGCAAAAAGCCTTTGAGCGAAGTTTCCTCGGACATGGACGCCATCATTCAGGACACGACGATAGGCGAAGTCATCGAAGTTGACGAAGCGACCGCTTCCCCGGTGATGAAATATCTCAAAGACTGGAGAATAGGCGATCTCGACAAAGCGGAAGAGCTGGACGAGCACGGTAATCCCATACCGGGTACTGGCGGCGCCCTTCAGAATATGAAAATTTCCGACGCGGTGGAGATAACGGACGAGTCCGCGCCGGTGCTCCGCTATTTCCGCGACAACGAGACGAAGCTCGACGGAATAGACGAAGCGCTCAAGACGATGACGATAGGCGACTCGGTGGAGGTATACGAAGAAGACGTATATGCCGAGGACGGCGTAACCGTGCTCCACCGGAAGAGCTCGAACGTACTTATTTACTTAAAGGATAAAAAGCTCGACGAACTCGATTCCGCGATCAAGGAGATGAAAATTTCGGACGCGGTGGATATTTACGAGGAAGACGTATACGACGAGGACGGCACCACGCTTCTCCATCCGAAATCGCATGCCGTGATGATAGCGATCAAAGATCTCACTCTCGACGAACTCGGCGAGAAGAACGCGCTTCAGGCGAAAATAGACACCGTCAAACTCGGCGACGTGATAACGGTGACGGACGCCTCGGAGCCGGTACTCAAAGCGCTCAAGGACACCGAACTCGGCAATCTGAACGAAAAGGTTTCGACGTTGCTTCTTAAAGAAGTCATCACCGTGACCGACGATTCGGAGCCTATTCTGAAAGCGCTCAAGGATACGAAGCTCAACGAGATAAACGAGAGGATAGCGGAGCTTACCGTACGTGAAATTTTCAGGGACTACGACACAGGTATTTTATCGTTGGTCGATCCCGACAC
>JADINF010000124.1 GCA_017694145.1 Candidatus Stercoripulliclostridium pullicola | reverse complement strand
ATACCGGAGCGTATACCGCCTCCGCAACGCTTGAGGGAGAGGGGACGAAGGAGTCGCCGTATCTTATTGCGGGCATATCCGATCTTCTCGCCGTGGACGGCTACGACGGAGAGGGCAAATACTTCCTGCTTACCGCCGACATAGATCTGTACGTTTCCGATTACGCGGGATACTATCCCGCGAGCGGCGCGTTCGTTACCGAACTCGAAGGGACGTTGGACGGTAACGGCAAGACCGTTTCCGCGCTTGCGGGCGCGCTCATAGGCGCTATAACCGCGAGCGGCAGGGTGACTTCGCTTAACGTTATCGGTAACGGCGCGAACGGACTCGTTGCGGAAACAAACAACGGGATCATCGAATACGTATACGCGGACGGCGCGGGATGCGCGGCAGGCGACAACTGCGGAACGATTACGCGCTCCACCGTAAAAACGGGCGGGGGAGTTGCGAATACCTCCTCGGGCACGGTAAGCTATACGCGCCACTACGGCGGAAGCTTTTTCGCGACGTCGGGGACAAGCGCCGAATACTCGTATAACGTTACCGCTTCTTCTACGGTAAGCTGGAATTCGGCTTCGCTATTAAAGTGCGTGTCCGTCGATCCAGACGGCAATATATCTGTATCCGAAGATACGGATATAACCTCACTGATAACAGTTAAGACAACCGATAAACTCACTAACGGCGGCGCGCCCGTATATTCGACGGGTTGGAAATTCGCAAGCGCCGTGAGCTGGGGTTTCCTCAGCGGCGCCGAGAGCGATATACCCGCGCTCGTTTTCCCCGAGGACAACATCGAGTACAAAGGCGTGACCCGTATCTCGCCCTCCGTCACTTCCGTGGAACGCAAATACGGAAGCATAGTTTATTCCGCCGAAGAAACCGTAACGGGACTTCCCGCGTCCGACGGGATTTTTGCGGGAAGCGACGCGGATATAGTGGAAGCGAGCGGCGGTTATTATTACAAGCTCGCCGACGGGGCGGCGACTCTGCCCACCGACCTTTTCGAGAGGATAGTGAACGGATTTATACCCGACGAACTTTTCGCGTATATCGAACAGACTGACGGCGCGCCCGTGCGATATTCGTGGTACTCGGTGACCGCGTCGGGTGAAAACGAGCTGGCTACGGACAATCTCGGCACGACGGGCGGGGCGACGTTCAGGTTCAGGATAGCGCATAAATACCTTTGGGTGAGCGGCGAGGTCACCCTCGACCCGTCGAATGCGCTCGTGGCTTATTTCAGCTATACGGCGGTGCCTTACGGAATAGGTATCTACGATATGTACGGCGATCTTGCGCTCGCTTCCCTCGGAAGCTCGTTCGAAGCGCTAGGCTTTACCCGCCCCTCTGCGAGTACCGACCCGCTCGGTTACGAGGGCATAGTTTCGACGCTTACTTTCAACGGAGAAGTATACGCCGATACCATGTTGTACGAGATAGGCGATTATTCGCTTACCGTCAACATACCTTCCACGACTTTTTCCACAGCCGAAACGCTTGTTTTCGACTACAGGGTCAAAGTTGGCACGCTCTCTCTCGACGGCTATGCCGTCGCTTCCGCGAAGGGCGGATTGAACGAATCCGACGCGCCCGTTTACGACGGCAATCCCGTAGAAGTGCCGCAGAATACCTTTACCATAGAAAATTTCGTGCATTACGGCGTAGATTATTCCTATGAAATACTTTCGTTCACGCGTTACGACGGCACAGTCGGCACGAAGCCCGCGTCTTTCGTACAAGCGGGAATATACCGCATAAAACTTACCGTAAACGTTCCGAATTACGAGACATATACGCGTGAATTCGACTTCTACGTAGCGCGCAGAAATATAACGGTAACGCCTTATCTTGCCGAGGATACCGTGAAGTATTACGATAAGCTTCCGTCGGTAAGCTACAACAGCGAATTGGGCGTGGAGGCGACTACGGCGATGTTCGGTAGCGGGCTCGCATACGAAACCGCTTACGTTCCCGGCAGTAACGTAGGGACATATTCCGTTTCGGTGAAGATACTGAACGCCGACGTGAACTCGAATTACATATTGCTCGCCGGGGATCCCGTCACATTCGATGTGATAGAGGCGGATATGGATCTTTCCGCTTGCGGATTCGAAGACATGTCCGTCGTTTACGACGGTAAGAGCCACGCCGTCGCTTTGGATACTTCCAAAATAAAGCTCGCTTCCGGCGACAACAAACAGTATACCTATACGGTGACTTATTATTACGCGGGCGAGCCCTCGAGCGTGCCTTTCGCTTTCGTGAACGCGGGAACTTATACGGGGCTCGGAGCGGTAGTGGAAATTTCGAGCGGCAATTACAATTCCGTTACGCTTTCCTCAAGATCCGTCGTTATCGATACGCTCGGAGTAACGCTCGAAGCCGAAGACGCGTACGTGAATTACGGTTTCGACGCGGCATATACGCTCAAGGCTTACCGCACCGACGGCGGGGCGGAAGTGGAGAATTATCTCGACAACCTTACGGTCGGCGTGGATTATTCGATAGGGAGCGATTACGTCAAAAACGCGACCAAAGCGGGATCGAAGCTTCCGATAACGCTTAAACTTCTCGGCGAAAGCAACGTGAAGGGCAATTACCGTGTGACGGTATCCTCGAAGGAAGCGTTCCTTACGGTAGGTAAACGCAGTTATACGGTAAACATGAAAAATACCTACGTATATACGGGAGAGCCCGTCGTACTCGATTTCAACGGCGCGAGCTACGTATTCGACGAAGGATATCCCAAGTATTATATTCTTTCCGGAGGAACGGAAACGCCTTTTACGGGGATACCAACCGACGCCAACGTCAAAGACGGCGACGTCTACCGAAACGCATATCGCGTTGAGCTGAAAATATCCGAAAGCGACGAATTCTACGGATACGAAGAAACTCTGGAATTTTACATCGAGCCTGCGGCAACCGTTCTGAGCGGGCTGTACGTCACGCATTCGGGCTCGTCCGCGATACTTACGGACGGAATGCGCCGCGATTACGACGGAAGCGAATTCGTGATAGCGTTCAACCCTGCCGAATTGGGAAAGGGCGCGGCGTACACCGTCAAGTACGGATACACCCTCACGGACGAAGCGGGCGTACGCAAGCGTTACGAAAGCGCCGAAGCCATAACGTTCAAAGATGCGGTGCTCGCGGAAGATATTACTCTCGAACTCACGCCTACCACTGCGAATTACACCGCGTGGAAGAGCACTGCGGCGGTTTCTTTCGAGATAGTTCCGCTTACGGTGTCGTTCCTTTCGGAGCTAGCGAGCGTAGAGTATAAAGGCGCGCCGTACTCGGAAGCCGAAATAGCGGATATGGTCAACGCGCTTACGACGGAAGGGGTGATCTCGGGCGAAACGGTTTCGTTCGGGGTCAAATGCGCCGAAAGCGCGGAATTACCCGCAGAATACGCACTTACGGTCACGTCGCTCAACAAGAATTACATATTCGCTTCGGGAGCGAGCTCCACGCTCGTCTTTACCTTGACGGCGGCGGAAGTAACGCTCGATTTCACGGGAAAGGCGCAAAGCGAATACGTTTACGGGGAGCTGTACCGCAAAAGCGGTAAGAGCTATCCCGACGTGGCGTTATCTACGGAATTCACGCTCGGCGGCGCGCCAAGAACGGAAACCGTGGTTTATTATATCGGCACGACGACGCTCTATCCCGTACCCTACGAATACGACATAATTTCGGCGGATCCGCTTATCGTCGACGGAGTGGAAGCGGTGCGTTTCACGGTTACCGGCGCCGAGAAAGCGGTGAAGATCAAGCCCTGCGAAGTGTCTTTCGATTGGGGCAAAGTGAACGCGAATTTCGGTTTCGAAGAAGAATATTTGTATAACGGCGCGGCGCTCGCGATGCCCGCCTCGTTCGACTTAACGTACGTCGACAAAGGTCCCGTCACTTTCGCGGACGGACTTAAAGTGAATATCTCGTATTCCGCTGAATTGAAGCACGCGGACGTTTACACGCTCACCGCAGAAGCCGTCAATATGCTCGACGCGCCCGACGGAACCAAAGTGAACTGTTATTCCGTTAAGGGCGAACTTAAAGAATTCACCGTGACGATACTTCCCGCGACTGTCAGATACGAGATAACGCCCGCAACGGTCTATCTCGGCGCGAGCGTACCGGATACGTTCTCCGTTAATTACGTCGAAGGGTACGCGCCTTTCGCTGCGGATACGCTTGCGATAACCTATACAGTGCCCGGCTTCGATTCCTCCGCACCCGCGACGTTCGCGGTATTCGCGGATATAAAGGTGCTCGACGGCGAAAAGCTTTACGCCGATTATATCGCCGAAAAAGCGAACGCCGAAGCCAAGGAACTTACGGTGGCATATCACGCCTTCCCCGATGAAACTACGGTGAACGACGTGAACGTAACTTATACGGGGCTTCCCGCAGAAATACCCGTAAGCGGCTTGCCCGCGGATACGGAAGTTACCGTGGAATACTCCTCGCGCCCCGTAAACGCGGGCGAATATACCGTTACCGTCACATTGAAAGCGGAAGGGTATCTTTCCAAAGCTTTCACGGTGAAAGTAAATATAAGCGCGGCGACTCCGGAGATCCGCGTCAGCGAGCGCGAGCCATTAGCCTACAGAACGGGATACGTACTGTCCTCTGCGGATATTACGAGCGCGGAAGCGTATTTCGGTAGCGTTAAATTGGAGGGTACGTTCGACTTTACGGAGCGCACTCCCAAGCAGTTGCTCGTATACGGAAGATATACTTATTCGATAGTATTCACCCCGACGTCCTCAAACTTCGCCGTCGTGAAAAACATTCCGTACGTCATTACTTCTTACGTAGATACCGAAAACGCCTTCTCCGTCACCGGTAAGGATCCGTCTGCGGATACGGAAACGGATATCGACGCGATCTCGCCCGACGTTACGGAGTCGGTAAGCGCGCTTCATTCGTACGTGATCAAAGCCGACATAGCCCCGGAACTCGCGGGCGCGGCGTACATGTACGTGAACGGCGCCGCCGTTATAGGTGACGAGTATACGGTCACGACTTCCGGGAAACTGAAGATAGAAATTCGACTCGGTACGGAAGTTCTGTTGACGCGCATACTCGAAGTGACGATAGAGGAGCCGGAAAGCGGTGAGCCCGATGGACCCGAAGCTCCGGGAGAGGACGACAATGAGGGCGGCAATTCCTCAGGGGCGCCCGAAGGCGGTAACGGCGGCGGCACCCAGTCCGGCGGCGTCAACGTGACGATGAGCGAGGAAACGAAAAAGAAGTGGATAATCGGCGGTTCGGTAGCGGGCGGCGTCGTGCTCATAGGCGCAATCGTCGCGGTGGTTATTGTCGCCGTAAAGAAGAAAAAAGATAAAAGCGGAGAAGGAAATTCGAATTAAAGGTAACGGAAACGCGCGAATAGGGAGTCTTAAGGAGAAAATATGAAGAAAATTCTTCTGATAACGGTAATATCGATCGCGGCTGTCTGTTTCGCCCTTGCGGGTTGCGGCGGCGGTAATCAGAGCGGCGGCGAAAATAATTCGGCGAAGCTCACTTTCCACAGTATCAGGGTGATACCTGCGTTGAACGGTCTGAACGAGGATTCCGAAGGCGACGTCTGCCTGCAGGTATCCAATAATATTACCGAGAATTACGACGTCGAGATAAATCTCAACAACGCCGCGGGATATACCGTAAATTCGATAGTCGTCAACGACGAAGAGATCGCCGCCGAAGATTTCGGCAAAGGCTCCGACAACAATACGATATATCTTCACGATCGGAAAACAGCGCTCAAAGAAGGCGAATTCACCGTCACGGTGAGCGAAGTAAAATATTCTACGGGGAGCGAATCGCGAAAGCTTACGATCACTTCCGATAATACCGTCACCGTGAGAGTGAATCCCACGTTCACGGTGGTTTTCGACATGAGCGCGAGCAATCTTCCCGAGGGTGCGGAAAGCGCGCAGGAAGTTACCGTTTCTTACGGCGCTACGCCGCGCGCGCCTTTGGACGCCGATATGAACGGTACCGCGGAAGGACAGTACGGCGTTGCGGGATACATTTTCGCGGGCTGGTATACCGAACCCGACGGCGGGGAGAAATTCGAAGCGAATAAAAGTTATCTCCTCTACACCGACGTCACGGTCTACGCCCGCTACGCGCGCGCAATTAAATATTCGTCCGACGGGGAGACGGTGACGATCACGGGACTTACCGACGAAGGCAAAGCCACCTCCTTCGACATAATCATCCCCGCGGAAATAGACGGACTGCCCGTAACTACCATAGGGCGTTACGCTTTCAGCAGCGTGGGCAGCAACAAAAACTTCGTGCTTCCCGCAAGCGTGAAAACGATAGACGAGGGCGCTTTCCAGAATTGCGTCGATATGATGATAGATCTCGGCAGCGTGGAGATCATAGGCAGAGCGGCTTTCCGGGACTGCGGCACGATCTACCTCGGAAGAGGCAACAAGAATTCCACCCAGAGAGTTGCCTGTCTGCCTTCTACTTTGAAGGAGATAGGGGATTACGCTTTCAGTCGCTCCGGCTTCGACGTCACGAGGATATATATCCCCGGGCGCGACAATTATCTCTACGACAACGGTTTGGAGAAAACCGTAATTATTCCCGCAAGCGTCGTTAAAATAGGTAAATACGCATTCCGGGAATCGCTTTTCGTCAAAGTGCTTTTCGAGAAGGGTTCCGCGCTTTCTTCAGACGTTTCCGTCATAACCGAAAATAAGGATAACGAAGGTTATTACGATTATTCGGAATATTCGATAGGCGAGGGAGTATTCTACGGAAGTACATCGCTTACGACGGTATTCACGGGTTTCGGGTTCACGACTTCGGGCTCGCAGGTGATAGTAGCCGCAGACTTCGGACTTCCCGTCATCACCGATTATATGTTCTACAACTGCACTTCGCTTAAACCTTACGATCGGAGTCAGACTCACCCCACGGGCGTGTATCTCGGCGAAGGACTTAAATGGATAGGCGCATTGGCATTCGCTTCCTCTGCGGGAATGACGAACTATACTTTACAGAGCTTCCCCGCTTCCCTCGAAACGATAGGTATGCAGGCGTTCGCGAACGTGTCGCTTACGAGCGTTTCGTTCCCTACCGAAAGTAAACTCAAAACGCTCGGCGACTGGTGCTTCCAGGAAACGGAATTCAGCGAGATAACGATATATAATCTTTCTTCGTATTACGGCAAGGATCCTTTCTGGGGAAATCTGAATATCCGCACCATAAATCTGCTTACGCATTTCCTGCCCGCTTACAGCGTGCCGACAACGACCACTCTCACGCGCTACGCGCGCATTTACGTTTATGCCGATATGCTCGCGCGGTTCCGTTCGGACGGTAACTGGAGCTATAAGGTGGGTAATTATATCCTCACCGATTTTTCGCGGAGCGCTACCGATCTCATGTGCGC
>JADINF010000123.1 GCA_017694145.1 Candidatus Stercoripulliclostridium pullicola | reverse complement strand
TGTCTGGACAATACGGTACCCTGTCCGAGCACTCTGGGAAGCATTTTTTTCTTACGCATAAGCTCTACCTGAAGCTTGCCTTCGTTGCTCACGGCGTGCTCGGCGAATATCTCTATTATCAGCGTGGCTCTGTCCATCACGGGTACGCCGAGATACTTCTCGAGATTGTTGAGTTGCGTGCCGCCGACTTCGTTGTCGAATATCACGACGGCACTTTCTGTAGCTTTAACTACAGATTTAAGCTCGTCGAGCTTCCCGCTGCCGATATAATAGGCTTTGTCGGGTCGCTCTCTCCGCTGCGTCATGTAAGCCGCCGTTTCGTAACCTAAAGTAGCGGCAAGTTTCTCGAGCTCCTCCAGAGGCTTCTCGAGATCCTTGCCGCTTCCTACGTTTACCAATATCGCTTTGAGTTCTTCCGGTCTGTCCTCTGCGATCATTTACCCTGTATCGTGTAATACATTTGAGTGAGTTCCTCTCTGCCCATGAATTTCGGCACGGGATAGAGCGGGTTGGCTTCTTTGTACGCGCGTTCAACCATCACGGGGATATCCTCGTCCCTGATGAGATCGCCGCCGTCTTTCGCCTTGATGTATTTAGGTATATTCATGTGCTCGTTGAGCTTGCGGATACCTTCGATGAAGCCTTTGGCTTTCTCCGCGTCGTCCTTACCGTCGATGCCCACTATCTCCGCAAGTTTCGCAAGACGCGGATACGCGCTCTCTCCGAAATAATCGAGCACGTAAGGAAGTATTACGGAGTTGGCAAGACCGTGCGGCACGCCGTATTGTCCGCCGAGCGAGTGAGCTATCGCGTGTACGTATCCGACGTAAGCGCGCGCGAACGAAATACCGGCATAGTAAGCCGCAAGCTGCATATTCTGTCTCGCTTCGATATCTTCGCCGTTGTCGTAAGCTTTGGTTATGTTCTCGAAAATGAGTTTGGTCGCCTTCTCGGAAAGATCGGAAGTAAGTTTATTGTTGCTCCTTCCGATATACGCTTCCACGGCGTGCGTGAGCGCGTCCATACCCGTTGTAGAAGTTATGTGCTTGGGAAGCTTTACCGTAAGTTCGGGGTCGAGCACGGCGTAGTGCGGGATAAGCACGGGGTCGTTTATCGCGTACTTATCGTGAGTCTTGCTGTCGGTGATGACCGCGGCGAGAGTCGCTTCGCTTCCGGTACCCGCGGTGGTGGGCACGGCAAAGAACGGAGGTATTTTCTTCAATACTTTGAGAACTCCTTTCATCTTGCTGACGGGCTTGTTGGGACGCGCGATGCGCGCGCCGATACCTTTGGCGCAATCCATAGGCGAACCGCCGCCGAAAGCGACAATGCCTTTGCAGTTGCCTTCTTTATAAAGCGCGATACCCGCTTCGATATTGTCTATCGTGGGATTGGGCACCACGTCTTTGAAAAGGGTATATCTGAGCCCTATTTTATCCATTTCTTCGAACATACCGTCGAGCATGCCGAGCGAATAAAGTCCGTTATCCGTCACGACGAGCACCGAATCGATACCTTTCGATTTGATGAATTCGGGAAGCTTCCTGATACTGCCTTCGCCCGACAAAAGTTCGGGTACGCGGTAAGGAAGGAAGGGGCGCGCGCAACGGAACGCGAGCTGTACGGTCCTGTAAACGACTTTCTGGAAACCTGTTACCATATTTATCTCCTCCGATTTGATCGTTATTCTCTTTCGTATTATATTTAGCGAAAAATTCTTTTATATTTACTTTCCGCAGACGTCGCCGTAGAATTCGGCTATATAGTTTTCGATGTCCGCGCGCGCGGCTTTGAGGGCGCCCGGTTTTTCCATTTTGAGGCTTACCGTAGCCGTGGCAGTCAATAAAGCTTCGGGCACGTCGTGACCGAGTCTTTCCGTTATGTACGCGGCGAAAGTGGTGTCGCCCCTCCCGCTCCTGCCGCTAAGATTGCGCGCGCGTATCGGGACGGCGTAATGCTTCCTGCCGTCGAAAGCTATCACCTCGGTATTGTGGGTGATACATACTTCCTTCGCGCCCCAACCGTAAAGCGTTTCGGCGGCTTTGTATCTGTCGGTAAGTCCCGTCAATATCTCGGCTTCGGCGGCGTCCGTCTTAAGGAAATCTATGTAAGGCAAGATCTCTTTTTTATCCGCCCAATCTTCGAAATACATCGCGCCGCTCGACTTGTCGGCGTGGCGCAGGAGCGCCTGCACGTCTACGGCGACTTTACCGCGCGAGGAAAGTTTTTTGATAAGTTCCCCGTCGAAATCGCCGTAAATAAGCCCCGCAAAATGATATATTTCCGCAGAGATACCGTCGGGTATGTCGCTTTCACGGAAAGCCTCCGCCTGCCCGATACAGGTGCAAGTACGCCTTTCTTTATCTGCGGTATGGTACTTGTTCCGTATGGAAGTGGACACTTCCGAATACTTTACGTACACGTCTTCGCGCGGAATGGTGAAAGCTCCGAGCCTGTCCTCGTCAGAGCGTGCTATCTTCGTAAGCGCGGCTACTTTGTGTCCCAAAGCGTATGCCGCCGCCGAAGAATATATCACCGCGCCGCCCACTTCGATTATCTGATTGTCGAGATAATCGATATTGTAGTCAAGCGAAATATGACCTATCGTCAATACGTCGTATTTTTTCATGGAATTCACTTAAGCTCTGTTTTATTCGCCGTCGGCGTCGTTGAATTTGGGCGGAACGACTCCCACGGATTCGAGTCCTTCTTCGACGGCTTCCTCTATAGCGGTAACGTGCTCCAGAAGCGCCGCGTCCTCCGAGTCGTCCTCAACGGCGAGCACTTCGCCGCCCGCAACAGCCACCGCGGGCTCGGTCGCGCTTTCATCGGCGTTTTCGCCTTTATCGACTTTACGCATAATGACGAATTTGT
>JADINF010000122.1 GCA_017694145.1 Candidatus Stercoripulliclostridium pullicola | reverse complement strand
GGCATTCCTGCCGGCGCGGGCATCGGCGGTTCCTCCGCAGACGCCGCGGGCGTCGCGAGATGCCTTAAAGAAATATTCGGGATCGACTACGATTGCGGTTTCCTTCTCACGCTCGGCGCCGACGTGCCTTTTCAATATTCGGGTTGGGATGCGGCGAGAGTGCGCGGGAAGGGCGAATCGTTAGAACCGCTCGATGCGGAAGAGATCTACGTCACGCTTGCGTGCGGGAATACGGTTTCGGATACAGCGTCCGTATTTACCGCGTTCGATCTTACCGGCGGCATAGGCGGCGACGTGGAGAAATATCTCCGGGACGGCATACCTTTCAACGAACTGGAAACGGCTGCGGTCATGCTCGAACCGGGCATACTCGACGCGCGTAAGGCGCTTTCCGAAGCGGGATTTAGTATGATAACGATGACCGGCAGCGGTAGCGGTTACATAGGCTTGACTTCGGATATCGAAGAAAACGAACGCCTCTACCGCGCGGCGCAAGTATCCGCGGCGAAAAGGGGACTTAAAATATTCAATTCCGTCATAAAACCGTAAACGGGAGTACATATGAACAAACAACTTGAATTGCCTATTTATTTATTCAACGAAGGTACCAACGCCGAAGCTTTCCGTCTGATGCACGCAAGTTACGTCGTAAAGGACGGCAAAAAATTGTGGCGTTTCCGTTGCTGGGCTCCGCACGCGAGATCGGTGTCGGTCGTGGGAGAATTCAACGGCTGGGATCGCACGATGAACAGAATGGCTCCTATCGGAGGCGGTATATGGGAGGGCTACGCAAAGTCCCTCAAAAAATACGACACATACAAATTCAGTATCGAAACGCAGTCCGGCGACGTGCTCCTCAAAGCGGATCCGTTCGCTACGCATACCGAAACTCCGCCCGCAACGGCTTCCAAGATTTACGATATCTCGGGTTACGAGTGGCACGATAAGGATTTCATCAATTCACTTAAAAAGCGCAACCATTACGAATCCCCGATGAATATCTACGAACTGCATCTCGGTTCGTGGCGACGTCACGACGACGGCAACTATTATTCCTACCGCGATCTCGCGGAATCGCTCGTTCCTTATCTTAAAGAAATGGGATATACCCACGTGGAATTTCTGCCTGTGACGGAACACCCTCTCGAAATGAGCTGGGGCTATCAAGTCGGCAGTTTCTTCGCCCCGACTTCACGTTTCGGTACCCCGCACGACTTTATGTATCTCGTGGACAAATGCCACGAAGCGGGAATATCGGTCATTCTCGACCTCGTCTTGTCGCACTTCCCGAAGGACGCTTTCGGGCTTTACCGTTTCGACGGCGAACCGCTGTACGAGTACGACGACCCGCTCAAAGCGGAGCACAAGACTTGGGGTACGATGGTATTCGATTACGGCAAAGGCGCCGTGCGTAGTTTCCTTATTTCCTGCGCCTGCTTCTGGATAGAATATTACCATATCGACGGTCTGCGTTTGGACGCCGTGGCGAGCATGCTTTATCTCGATTACGACAGGAGAGGCGGGGAGTGGCGCCCGAATAAGGACGGCGGCAACTATAACCTCGAAGCCATTACTTTCCTCAAAGATCTCAATACGACGGTATTGAGCCGCAATCCGCACGCGATTACCGTCGCCGAAGAATCCACCGCATTCCCGATGGTCACTATGCCTCCGGATATGGGCGGGCTCGGTTTCAATTTCAAGTGGAATATGGGCTGGATGAACGACGTCACCGATTACGTCAAGATCGATCCCTTCTTCCGTAAAGGGGCTCATAATAAGCTTACTTTCGGCATTTCTTACGCTTTCAGCGAAAATTACATATTGCCTTTCTCGCATGACGAAGTCGTACACGGCAAGTGCTCGATGATCTCGAAAATGCCCGGTTCGTATCATGAGAAATTCTCCGCGCTCAAAGCGCTGTACGCTTATCAGTTCGCCCACCCCGGCAAGAAACTCAACTTCATGGGCAACGAATTCGGACAGTTCATCGAATGGAATTATACCCGTCCGCTCGACTGGTTCCTGCTCGCTTACGACACCCATGCGGGGGTGCACCGTTTCGTCAAGAAGCTCAACGAAGTTTATTTGAATTACCCCGCGCTTTTCGAGCAGGATAACTCTTACGACGGTTTCAAATGGCTCGTCGTGGACGATACCGTTCAGAACGTGGTGGCATTCTACCGCGAGGACAAGGCGGGCAAGCGCGTCGTGGTCATCATCAATTTCTCCGACGTCACGCGCGAAAAATATACTTTCGGAGTTCCGGACAAGGGCGTTTACAAAGTTATTCTGAACAGTAATTCGCCCGATTTCGGCGGAAATTCGACGCTTCCGGAAAAAATCAGGACGAAACCCGTGGAATCCCACGGTTGCAAACAGAGCTTAACCCTCACTCTGGAGGGAAATACCGCAATTTATCTCGGACTTAACTAGGAGGAACCGTTATGCGAGTCAAAAAAGAATGCGTAGCAATGTTACTTGCCGGCGGGCAGGGCACCAGACTGGGAGCGCTTACCCAGAAAGTCGCCAAACCTGCGGTACCTTTCGGAGGGAAGTATAGGATAATCGATTTCACGCTGTCCAATACCATCAACTCCGATATCGACACGATAGGCATACTGACGCAGTATCAGCCGTTCGAGCTCAATCAGTACATCGGTAACGGTCAGCCGTGGGACTTCGACAGGCTCGAAGGAGGCGCTTTCGTACTGCCGCCTTATCAGAAAGCGAAGTCGGGCGAATGGTACAAAGGAACCGCCAACGCCATCTATCAGAATATCGATTTCGTGGACAGATACGACGCCGATTACGTGCTGATACTTTCGGGCGATCATATCTATAAAATGGATTACGCGAAGATGCTCCAGCACCATATCGAGAAGGGCGCCGCCTGCACTATAGCGGTACTCAACGTGCCCATCGAGGAAGCGAGCCGCTTCGGCATAATGAACGCCGACGAGGACGGAAGGATCTTCGAATTCGAGGAGAAGCCCAAGCATCCCAAATCGACCAAAGCGAGTATGGGCATATACATATTCGACTGGGCGAAGCTCAAGCAGTACCTCATAGCGGACGAGCAGGATAAGACGAGCCACAACGATTTCGGCAAGAACATTATCCCCAATATGCTCAACGCAGGCGAGAAGATGTACACTTACGAGTTCTCCGGATACTGGAAGGACGTCGGAACGATATCCTCGCTCTGGGAAGCCAATATGGACGTTCTGGATCCCCATAGCGGCATAAACCTTGACGATCCCGATTGGAAAATATACGCGAGGAACACCGCCGAACCGCCTCATTACGTGGGTATGGACGCAACGATTCGCAACTCCGTGGTGAGCGAAGGCTGCGAGGTGGACGGCGAAGTGGTCAATTCGGTCATTTTCCGCGGCGCGGTCGTGGAGAAGGGAACCGTCATTCACGACAGTATCATAATGCCGGACGCGGTGATCAAGTCCGGAGCGGAGATACGCCATTCGATAATAGGCTGGAACGCCGTGATAAGCGAGGGCGCGAAGATAGGCGAAACGCAGACCGCGCCCGTTGCCGGAGAATGGAAGATAGCGGTCGTTGCTCCCGAAGCGGTCATATCCGCGGGTGCGAAAGTCGCCGCCGGAGAAATGATCCATGAGGAGGGCAGATAAATGAATAAGAAGATTGTAGCCATACTTTTTGCAAGCGGCAACGAGAGCAAACTCAACGAACTCACCATACACCGCACGACGGCTTCGCTGCCGTTCGCGGGCAGGTACAGACTTATAGACTTCACGCTTTCGAGTCTCGTGAACTCGGGAGTTACGAGGATAGGTATCATAACGCGCAACAATTATTCTTCGCTTATGGACCACATCCGTATGGGCAGAGACTGGGATCTTAACAGAAAGAATTCCGGTATCGCGGTATTCCCTCCTTTCGTTCTCAACACTTCGCGCGAAGTTTACAAAGGCAAGATAGAAGCTCTCTACACGGTGCTCGACTATCTTAAAAAAGCCCCCGAGGATTACGTATGCGTGAGTAACTGCAACATAGCCGCCAATATCGATTTCGACGCGATACTCGAGGAGCATATCGCCCGCGGCGCGGATTGCACGATGCTGTGCCATAAAGCTTGCGTCAACAGCAGTAAACGTATTATAATCACGAAGGACGCCGACGACAGAGTGACCGACCTGTGCGCGGTGGAAATACCTTCCGACGAAGAAAGACTCGTTTCCCTCAATATTTATATTCTTAAAAAAGACCTTCTCATCAGCCGCGTCGAGCAGGCTTATTCCCGCGGTTACGTGGATTTCGAGAAGGACGTTCTTTTCAAGGAAGTTGCCGGAGGCAAGATATTCGCTCACGAACACGCGGGCTACGCGGCGATCGTGGACGACGTCAAGACCTATTACAACGAGAGTATGCGCACCCTCGAAGCGGGAGTGAGAGAAGAGCTTTTCGGCACCGATCGCAAGGTGTATACGAAGGTCAAGGACTCCGTGCCCACCATCTATAAAGACAAAGCCAAAGTGGTCAACAGCTTCATAGCCGACGGCTGTGTCATCAACGGCACGGTGGAGAACAGTATCATATTCCGTAAGGTGCGTATCGAGGAAGGCGCCGTCGTGCGCAACAGCATCATTATGGAGCACGGTATCGTGATGAAAGACTCTCAGATATCCTACGCTATCACCGACAAACAGGTAGTTATAGGTTCCGGAAGGAATGTTTCGGGAACCGAAACTTACCCGATAGTCATAGTCAAAAACAAAATCGTCTGACCGTGGAGCCGCTTTCGGGCGGCTTGACGGCGCGATCAGGAGGTAAATATGAAAATTTTATTAGCTGCATCGGAAGCATCGCCTTTCGTCCGCACCGGCGGGCTCGGCGACGTAATGGGTGCGTTGCCTCTCGCGCTCAAGCGTAAGAAACAGGAAGTGGCGGTCGTAATCCCGCTTTACGAGGATATGAAACCGGAGTACCGCAACAACCTGCAGTATATAGGCAACATCACCGTTCCCCTCGGCTGGCGCAATCAGTACGCGGGAGTTTTCAAGAGCAATTACAACGGTATAGATTATTACTTCATCGACAACGAATTCTATTTCAAGAGAAAGGGATTCTACGGACATTTCGACGACGGCGAGAGATTCGCGTTCTTCAGCAAAGCCGTTCTCGAAACGATGCAGGTGACCAAGTTCTATCCCGACGTGTTGCACTGCAACGATTGGCAGACCGGTCTTATCCCGCTGTATCTCGATTGCTTCTACCGTTACGTGGACGGATACAAGACGATGAAGACGGTACTCACCATTCACAACATCGAGTTCCAGGGCAATATGGACAAGTACGTCATCGACAACGTATTCGGTATCCCCGCGTCGCATTACGCCATAGCGGAGTATAAGCACGACGCCAATATGCTGAAAGCGGGTATAGAGTCCGCAAATCGCGTCGTTACCGTTTCGCCAACCTACGCGAACGAGATACTCGATCCTTACTATTCCTACGGGCTCGACAACATTCTGAACGCGAGAAGATATAAGCTCTCGGGTATCGTCAACGGCATCGACGTCGATCTCTACAATCCCGAAACCGACAAGGCGCTTTTCGCCAACTACAATTATAAGACCTATGCCAAAAAGGCGGAGAACAAACACGGTCTGCAGGAGCTGTTCGGACTTCCGAAAAACGATAAGCCCGTGATAGGTATGGTCACAAGACTTACCACGCAGAAAGGTATAGACCTCATACTCGGCGTAATACGCGATATATTGTCGATGGACCTTCAGCTCGTAATACTCGGAACGGGCGACTGGAAATACGAGAACGCCCTTAAAGAGGTCGCTAAGCAGTTCCCGACAAAACTCGCCACTGCTATCTATTTCTCCGCGGACGTCGCGAGTAAGATCTACGCCGGATCGGATATATTCTTAATGCCCTCGAAGTACGAGCCCTGCGGTTTGTCGCAGATGATAGCGATGCGCTACGGCACGATACCCGTGGTAAGAGAAACCGGCGGTCTCAAGGATACCGTACCCGCCTTCAATCCCGAAACGAAAGAAGGGCTGGGATTCACTTTCAAAACCTATAACGCCCACGATATGCTCGACGCGATCCGTCGCGCGCTCGACTGTTATTATCAGCCCGAGCTGTGGTATAAGGGCGTAGTAAAGAATGCTATGAGCGCGGACTTCTCGTGGGATAAGTCGGCAGAACAATATCTGGCGCTCTATAAGTCTTTGTAATCACTAAAACCCGCAAGGGTGGATATAATATAATTCCGGAGGATAAATGGCACGTTTAACTAAGAACGAGTTGAAAGAACTCATCGAGCTGAAACTTGCCAAGACTTTCGGAGTGCGCTACGATGAAGCGTCCGAGACGATGATGTATCGCGCTCTGAGTCTTGTGGTCAAGGACAGAATAACACAGAAAAGAATTGAATTTAAGAGCAAAGTTCGTAGCAAAGGCTACAAACAGATATACTATATGTCTATGGAATTTCTGCTTGGAAGATCTTTGCGCAACCATCTGTACAACATCGGACTTCTCGACACCGCTACGAGCGCTGTCAAGGAACTCGGATTCGATATAAACAAACTTATGGCTATAGAGCCCGACGCCGGGCTCGGCAACGGCGGTCTCGGAAGACTCGCCGCGGCATATATGGATTCGCTCACTTCTTTGGGCTATCCCGCGGGCGGATTCAGTATCAGATACGATTACGGCATTTTCGAACAGAAGATCGTCGACGGCTGGCAGATGGAAATGCCCGACAACTGGCTCGCTCAGGGCGACGTATGGCTCAATCCGCGCGACGAAGTTTTCGAAGTGCGTTTCGGCGGCAGAATAGAGGAGCGCTGGGAAAACGGCAGGCTCATCTGCGAACAGAAAGGACACACCACTATAATGGCGGTGCCTTACGATATGAACGTCACGGGCTACGACTCCGAGGCGGTCAACGTCTTAAGACTCTGGAGCGCCAAAGCTCCCGTCGAACTCGATATGGCAATGTTTTCGCGCGGCGAATACGTCAAAGCCATAGAAGCCAAAGCCATGGCGGAATCGATCAGCAAGGTACTGTACCCCGCGGACAACCACATCGAAGGCAAATCCCTGAGACTCAAGCAGCAGTATTTCTTCGTATCCGCTTCGATACAGTCCATACTTTACAAGCATCTCAAATACAATAAGGACCTTTCCAATCTTTCGGAGAAGATCGCCATCCACATCAACGACACTCACCCGACGCTGTGCATACCCGAACTTATGAGGATACTGCTCGACGATTACGGCTGGTCGTGGGACGACGCATGGAAGACGGTCACCGAGGTCATCAGCTACACCAACCACACCGTCATGCAGGAAGCGCTCGAGCGCTGGCCGCAGGGGCTTTTCCAAAGCCTTCTTCCGCGCATATACCAGATCATCAAAGAGATCAACCAAAGATATTGCGCGGATCTGTGGAACGTATTCCCCGGCGACTGGAAGCGCATAAGCGAGAACGCCATTCTTTCCGATTCGGAAATTCGCATGGCGAACCTCTGCCTCGTAGCTTCGCATACCGTTAACGGCGTTTCGGCGTTGCACAGCGACATCCTTAAGAACGACGTGTTCGCCGATTATTACAAGGTGGCGCCCGAGAAATTCACCAACGTTACCAACGGTATCACGCACAGGCGCTGGCTTGCGGAAGCCAACCCCTTGCTTACCGATTTCATCAAGGAGCTTATCGGAGATAAATTCATAAGGAAAGCGGACGAGCTCGAAAAACTGATGAAATATCAGGGCAATAAAGACGTTCTCGACCGTTGGGCGGAGATCAAGCTCAAGAATAAGGAGCGTCTTGCCGATTATATCGCGAAGAGCAATAACATAATCGTCAATCCTTCGTCGATATTCGACGTGCAGGTCAAGAGGTTGCACGAGTACAAGAGGCAACTTTTGAACGCGCTGCAGATACTCAACCTCTACAACCGTCTCAAAGAAAATCCCGATCTCGACATCGAACCGCGCACCTTCATATTCGGCGCGAAAGCGGCAAGCTCTTATTATATCGCGAAGCTCATCATCCGTCTTATCTATATGATCGGGCAGATGGTCAACAACGACAAGAGCATCAAGGACAAAATAAAAGTGGTGTTCCTCGAGAATTACCGCGTAAGCCTTGCCGAGATAATAATGCCCGCGAGCGAAATAAGCGAGCAGATATCAACTGCCGGTAAGGAAGCGAGCGGTACGGGCAATATGAAGTTCATGATCAACGGCGCGGTTACGATAGGCACGATGGACGGTGCGAACGTGGAGATCCACGAGAGAGTGGGGGACGAAAATATCTTTATTTTCGGACTGCTCGCGGAAGAAGTGGAGAAACTGCGCGCTAATTACAATCCCACCGAATATTATTCGAGGGACGCACGCATCAAGCAGATAATAGATATGTTGCGCGCGGGTATCGCGGGCACGTCGTTTGCCGAACTCGCCGACAATCTGACGGTGGGACGCCATTCGGCTGCGGATCCGTATATGGTGCTTGCGGACTTCGCGTCCTACGTCGAAGCGCAGGACAACGTGGATCGCACGTACAAAGACAAATACCGTTTCCAGAAGATGTCGCTCGTCAATACAGCCAAATCGGGATTCTTCGCGGCGGACAGAAGCGTGGAGGAGTACGCGTCGCGTATCTGGAATATCAAAAAAGTCAAATAAATCTCGCAATTTAACGTTTAATGCTTAAATTCGACTCTCGCAATCTCGAGTATAAGCGACCTTTCGGCGCGGTGAAAACGCGCCGGAAGGTGTCGCTCGTCTTTCCTGTCAACGTTTCGGCGTGTTCTACGGGCGTCGGAATGATTTTACGCGGAGAAAAAACGGTGCGCTACGATATGGAATACCGGCGCACGACGGGCGAATACAAATATTATACGCTCGATTTTACCGTAGACGAACCCGGTCTGTACCGTTACCGCTTCGAAGTTTATACGCAGGACGGTTGCATTTTCGTGGGGCGCAATCCCGACGGCGTAGCCGTTGCGGGCGACTGGCTGCCCGAATGGCAACTCACGGTGTACGACGAGGATTTCAAGACCGCGGACTGGCTGAAGGGCGGAGTGATATATCACATTTTCCCGGACAGATTCGCGCGCGTAGAGGACGGTAAACGCCCTTTATACGGCTATCTCAAGAACTGGGGAGAGGAACTCACCGTCGTCGACGACGACGGCGTATACCGCGCCAACGACTTCTACGGCGGTAATATAAAAGGGATAATATCCCGTCTCGATTATATAGCTTCGCTGGGCGTGACCGCCATATATCTTTCGCCGATATTCGAGAGCCATTCCAATCACCGCTACGATACTGCCGATTATATGAAGATTGACGCGCTTTTCGGCACGGAAGAGGAATTCGCGGAACTCGTCAAAGAGGCGGAAAAGAGGGGGATGGGCATCATTCTCGACGGAGTGTTCAATCATACGGGCGCGGACAGTATTTATTTCAACAAATTCGGGCATTATCCTTCGCTCGGAGCGTATCAGTCGAAGAAAAGTCCTTATTACAAATGGTACACATTCACCGAATATCCCGATAAATACACATGTTGGTGGGGGGTGACGGTGGTGCCGACGGTGCGCCGCGACTGCGCGGAATTCCAAAAATTCATCGCGGGCAAGGGCGGCGTTATCGAAAAATGGACAAAACTCGGCGCAAAAGGCTGGCGGCTCGACGTCGCGGACGAGTTAAGCACCGAATTCATAGAGAAATTGCGCGTAAGCTGTAAAAGTCACGGAGATATCGCCATAATAGGCGAGGTCTGGGAGGACGCGAGCACGAAAATAAGCTACGGAGAAGCGCGCCGTTACCTGTTCGGACACGAACTGGACGGCACTATGAATTACCCCTTCCGCAACGCGATAATAGGGCTGCTTAAGTCCAAAAACATCGATTATTTCGTCAACGAGGTAATGACGATAGTCGAGAACTATCCCAAGGAAGCGCTAGCTTCCTCGATGTGCCTTCTAGGGACTCACGATACGGTGAGGATACTCACCGCGCTCTCCGGCGCGGCGCCCGGCAATACCAAGACGGAGCGGCTCGCATACAGGCTCACTCCCGACGAACTCGCGAAAGGCAAAAGGCTCCTGCGCATAGCGAGCGCGTTGCAATACTTCCTTCCCGGACTTCCCACCGTATACTACGGCGACGAGATAGGCATGCAGGGCTTCGAGGATCCCATCAACAGACGTCCGTATTCGTACGGTTACGAGGATAACGAGCTCCTTGCGCATTACCGCTATCTCGGCGCGATACACCGCGAATTTTCGGAGGAATTTTCGCTGGAGAGAAGGGGAAGCGAGTTGCGCCTCATGCGCGGCAGATATACCCTGGTCGTGAACCCGATAGAAGAGAGTTACGACGTTATCAAGAACTACTGAAGTTACGGCTAACGTTTCGCGATAATCGAAAAGCGTTCCTTGCGGAACGCTTTTTTTGAACGGATTTTTTTCTTTTCGGGCAACCGTAGACGCTGTTACGGAACCCGATAATGCATTTTAGTTTTGTTCTCCGTCTACGTACACGAAGTCGTCGCCTTTGACGTTCAAGTGCTCTTTCGCCATATCGCGGAGCACGAATTTCTGTATCTTGCCGCTCGCGGTCATGGGCATCTTGTCGATGAATTCGACGTAGGAGGGCACTTTATGGCGAGCCATATTGTTGGCGACGTATGCCTGTATGTCCTTCGGGGTGACTTTGCTTCCTTCGCGCTTGATGACGAAAGCGTAGGCTTCTTCGCCGTATTTCTCGGAAGGCACCGCGACGATCTGTACGTCGACCACGTCCGGATGAGTGTAGATGAAGTCCTCGATCTCTTTCGGGAAGATGTTTTCGCCGCCGCGGATGATCATATCCTTGATACGACCGGTGATGCGGTAGTAGCCGTCGTCGTCTTTGATGGCGATGTCGCCGGTGTGGAGCCAGCCGTCCTTGTCGATGGCGGCTGCGGTAGCTTCGGGCATCTTGTAGTAGCCCTTCATCACGTTGTAGCCGCGTACCACGAATTCGCCGGGTTGACCGTTGGGGAGATCTTCTCCCGTTTCGGGATCGACGATCTTGGTTTCCATGAACGGAAGCTCTTTACCTACGGTAGCCACGCGTTTCTCTATGCTGTCGTCCACCGTCGTCATGGTGCAGGCGGGGCTCGCTTCGGTCTGTCCGTAAGTGATCGTTATCTCTTTCATGTTCATCTTGTCGATAACGTCCTGCATGACCTTGACGGGGCAGGGGGAACCAGCCATTATGCCCGTGCGGAGCGAGGAGAAATCGTAACGCGAGAAATCGCGGTGTTCGAGCATTCTTATATACATCGTCGGAACGCCGTGTACGGCGGTGCATTTTTCGTATTCCACCGCGTGCATGACCTTCATGGGCGTGTACCACAGAAGCGGTACCATTGCCGCGCCGTGCGTGACGGAAGCCATTATCGCAAGTACCATTCCGAAGCAGTGGAAGAAGGGCACGGGAATGCAAAGCTTGTCTTTCGTCGTGAACTTCATGCAGTCGCCGATAGCCATACCGTTGTTCACGATGTTGTTGTGCGTAAGCATAACGCCTTTCGGGAAGCCCGTCGTGCCCGAAGTGTACTGCATGTTGACCACGTCGTCGGGATCGAGCGAATGCTTGACCGCGTTGTATTCCTCGTTGCTCACCAATACGCCGAAATAGGGGATCTGCGACCAGTTATACATTCCTTCGTACCAGTTGTCGAAGGAAATTACGTATTTCAGGAAGGGCAGTCTTTCGTTGTTCAGCTCGCCCGGCTTGCACTTCTTGAGTTCGGGACATACCGAATAAATTATTTTCTCGCAGTCGATATCCTTGATACCGTCGCAGATGAACAGCGCCTTGCTGTCGGAGTTGGACAAGAGGTATTCGAGTTCCGCTTCCTTATAGTTGGTGTTGACCGTCACGAGCACCGCGCCGATTCTTGCAGTCGCGAAAAACAGTATCAGCCATTCGGGATAGTTTGTCGCCCATACCGCCACGTGATCGCCTTTGCGTATACCCATTCCGAGCAGACCTTTGGCGTATTTGTCCACTTCTTTGTTGAATTCGTAATAGGTACGAGTATAATTGACTTCTATATATTTTACAGCCAGTTTGGTAGGATATTTTTTCGCTATGTTGTTCAGCATTTCGCCTACCGTGATATTCATCAATTTTTCCATATTATTTGACCTTTCCTTATTATTCTCTGCAGCATTTAATTTGTTGAAAGTTGGCTTCCTCAGAACAGAAGCTGTTTGATAAGCCGGTAAATATCGGTGTTGTCGATCTTCTCCGGAAAATCCTTGAGCGTGTCCTCTTTATAGGAAGTTATGGCGTTGACGTAGATCTGATTGCCCTGGTCGTCGAATTCGCCCGTGGGCACGTCGCCGTATACGGGCTCGGAACCTACGTTATATATGAAATATCTGACGTTGGAGTTGGTGTGCGTAGTGGATTTGAACCAGTTATCGCTCTTCTCGTAGTCGATAAGGTCTTCCATCGTCGCGTCGTCGGGTATCGTGAGGTTTCCCGTCTCGTGATCCGCCACCACTATGACCGCCGTGTCGCCGTTCTTGGACGCCCAGCTTTTCGCGGTTGAAACCGCCTCGTCGAAAGCTCTCAGTTCGCGCAACATTCCTTCCATATCGTTGTCGTGGCTGTAAGAATCGATCTTCGAGCCTTCGACCATAAGGAAGAAGCCGTTATCGTTGTTTTTCGAGAGAACGTCGAGCGCTTTTTCGGTAAGATAGGAGAGGGTATTCGCGCCGAGAGTGGGGATCGCTTCGTCGAAAAGACCTACGATCTGCTCTGCGGAAGAGGACGCTATTTCCTCGAAACTCGTGCAATAATCGCGCGTCGAGGTAGGTATCTCGGAGGCAAGCTTGCGCATGGAATCGTCGTTAAGACCGAAAAGCACGTCTACGCCGCTTACGAGCATCTGCTCCGCTATCTCGTCGGACATGTCGCGGTCTTTGGCGTGAGCGAGGAATGCCGCGGGGGTGGCGTCGGTGATGCTCTTGGTGGCGACCACGCCTACCTTTTTGCCCGCCGCCATAGCTTCTTCCGCGATAGTGGTGAGATTTTTGCCGTCCTTATAGCTTATACGGCTGTTATAAGTCTTGTATCCCGTTGCCATCGCGGTGGCTGCCGCCGCCGAATCGGTGAAAGGAGGAGTGAGCGAGCGCGTCACGACCTCTCCCTGCGTGGGGAATTTCTGCATCGTGAGCAGGGAACCTTCGTACAGCTCTCCCGCTTTGATATGCTCTTCGCCCATTCCGTCGCCTATGAGAAGTATGACGTTTTTGGCGTTGTCGTCTACCTGCGGCTTGACGCTGGAATCAACGTAATATATTGAAAACAGTATCGCGCTCGCGACGATGCACACGCACAGTATCACGGCTATCGTTATCCATAATACCTTCTTTTGTTTTTTCTGATCGACTTGTTTCATCGGTCTGCTCCTTGTGTCAGTATTTCTCGAACATTACGAGATTGTATTCCGGGAAAACTTCCGACAGGGGATTTCCCCTCAGGCGGATACCGCCTCCCAGCGCGATTTCGATAAGCTCCGAAGCGCCGACTTCGTATCCTTCGCCGGTTACCTCTTCGAGCGATACGAGATCGCCTTTTTCAATATTAAGTTCGTACGTCTTACCGCCGTATCCGAAGCGCGCGTTTACAGTAACTCCCCTCAAGGGGAGGAGTAGGAACAAATTACGTAGGTTAAGGACTTTAGCCATGGAATACGCGTCGCCCAGCGAATCGTGCAAAGGCATGTCGAACTTAAGACATTCCGCTACGCCGCTGAAGGCGTCCGGTATGCTTGCGACCGCTTCCGTGACCTCGTTTTCTTCTATCAAAAAATATGCTTTAGGGATACCGTTATGTAAAATAAGGTAACCCGAACCGTCGTCGATAAGTAACTGCCTGAAGGCTTTGAAGAACTCTTCGCGAGAGCGTACTCGGGCTGCGGGAACGCTCGCGGTATATTCGGAATAAAGCGCGTAGGCGGCTTCCGCGTCGTCTGTCGTAAGAGGGCGCGCGGCGCGCTCGCCGTCGGCGCGGGCTACGTAAGGCGCGGGTGAAAAACGCGACATGCGG
>JADINF010000121.1 GCA_017694145.1 Candidatus Stercoripulliclostridium pullicola | reverse complement strand
CTCTCCTCACTGCCCTCGTGCGGCGCGCGGAGCGCCGTCATCGTGGAGATCCGCGCCTCAGGCGCGCCTTCG
The DNA here is from genome assembly GCA_017694145.1 of Candidatus Stercoripulliclostridium pullicola. Lineage (GTDB taxonomy): Bacteria > Bacillota > Clostridia > Christensenellales > DTU072 > Stercoripulliclostridium_A > Stercoripulliclostridium_A pullicola. The sequence goes on along the minus strand of JADINF010000121.1, from coordinate 4,821 downwards.
GGCGAATTTGCTTCCGCGCTCTACGCTTATTACTCGGAATTCGCGCGCGAAAAAGGTTTTGCTCTCCGCACCCTTTCGTCCGCGCGTTACGAAAGCGGAGGATATAAAGAAATAACGCTTCGCGTAGAGGGCGAAGGCGCCTGCGAATATCTCTGCCGCGAGAGCGGCGTTCAACGCGCGGAATATCCGGGAGGCGTTTCCCGCACCCTCGTCACTGCGGCGTATCCCGCGCGCGACGAAAGGATCTACGAGCCCCGCGAAGAAGAGATCCGCATCGAGCTTTTCCATTCGGGAGGAGCCGGCGGACAGAACGTCAACAAGGTGGAGACCGCAGTGCGCGCAAGGCATCTTCCCACGGGTATCTTCGTCGTCTGCCAGGACGAACGTTCGCAGTCGGCGAACCGCAACCGCGCGGTGAGCGAATTGACCGCCCGCGTGCGCGCATACTATCACGGGCTGCAGGAAGACATCTTCCGCGAAGGGAAGGAGAAAGCGCTCCTTTCCCGAGACAGAATACGCGTCTACGACTACGCGCGCAAGGAGTTGCGCGACTCCCGTCTGCCCGCACCTCTGCCTTTCCGCAACGGTTTGAGCGCGGCGCTAGCGGAAGCGCTCGCTCTTTTACGGCTCGCGAACTAATGACCTTACCGCTTTACGGAGAAAGGAATGGCGATATCTGTACACAAACTGGATATTGATTGCAAAACGACGGTGTTATCGTCGCGTTCCGCCGTATACAAGACTGCGGAACTCGCCGCAAAACTCCACCGACTGAACAAAAGCGATTTCGCCCTCGGGAAAATATACGAGGCTGTTCTGGCTCTGCGAGCGGGTAGCGTAGCGACTCTAACTGACGGCAACGGTTTCTATACCGCATCTTTCGGTCAGCGCGGCGAATACGAATTTTCTTTCGCTACGGGCGCCCTTCCGGCGCCGCTCAAACGCGACGATATAATTTTTTACGATTTTACCGGAGAGGGCTCCGAGGACTTAAGGCTCAACGACAGACGGCTGGAAACATATCTCAAAGATCGTAGCGTATTCGCCGCCGTTCTAACTCCCGCACGCACCCGCCCGTCGGGCGCGGCGTACGAAAAGCTTTACCGTATCTCGGGCGCGGAGCGCGTCGATTTCCCGATGCTCAACGCCGAACAGAAAGCCATCGTCGAAGCGGAAGACGGCAACATTCTGGTACAGGGCGTCGCGGGCAGCGGCAAGACCAACCTTTGTATCGACAAAATAGTTTTCGCGGCGGCGCGCGGTTACGCGGGAAAAGTGCTTTACTCCACCTATTCTCGCGGACTTCTCGTAGACACCCAACGCAGAGTGAACGCCTTTGCCGCGGATATAGAAAATTTCGTCGCCGAATACACGCACGGCAGAGTGCGTTTCACCGATCCCGACCACAAAAAAGCCGTGGAAAACAGACTCGGCATATATTTTGACGTGGACGAGGACGACAAGATAGCCGCGGCGCTTACGAAAACGGCAGCCTTCCTCCGCGAAAAAGTCGATTACTGCCTTATCGGAGACCTTTACCGCAAATACTGCGGCGGCAAGCGCCCCGAATGCGGGGAAAGCTATTTCCTCAACGAATTCGTCCCTAAATACGCCGCACAAAAGACGGAAGGCGCGCTTAACAGGGTCAGACCTCTTTCGTTCGAAGTCGTCTATAAGGAGATCTACGGTTATATTTTCGGAAAAGCGGATCCCGCAAATCCCGCGCGGATTACGAGCCGCGAAGAATACGCCGCCGCCCGCAGCGGCGCGCTGACTCCGCAGGAGTCGGAAGCCGTATACAGGATAGCGCGCGCTTACGCCGAACATCTCGCGGCGAACGGACTTACCGACAACAACGCCATGAGCCGCGATATGCTGAAGTCGCGCGGAAGCCTTCCCTATTACTCTCTGGCAGTGCTCGACGAAGTGCAGGATCTTACCGAAATAAACCTCCTGTTCATGAAGAGCATAGCACGCAAACTGTTCTGCGTGGGCGACGCGCTTCAGATGATCAACCCTTCCTATTTCAGTTTCGCGTTTCTCAAAAGGCTCATGTATTCCTCGGAAACGACGACCATACGGGTGCTTAAGCACAACTACCGCAACACGCCGCGCATCGCGGAGATCGTGGAAAGGTTGAACGACCTTAATGTTTCGCGTTTCGGTACCCATAATTTCGTATTGAGGAGCCGTCCCGTCGATTCCGCGACGGAAACGAGCGCCGTATACGTCCGCGGCGACGCCCTGGTGAAGATGATGGCGGAGCGTAAACTCGACAATTATACGCTGATAGTTTCCTCCGACGAAGTCAAGAAACGCCTTCGCAAAACGGTCGGTAACCGCGAGATACTTACCGTTTCGGAAGTCAAGGGACTGGAGCGCGATACCGTAGTGTTGTACGATCTTCTGAGCGATCACAAGGATAAGTGGTCTACGCTCGCCCGGGCGGGCGTAGACCGCAAGAACGCCGACGAAAATTCGGTATACAGGTATTATTTCAACCTTTTCTACGTAGGCGTTTCGCGCGCCAAAGCGCACGTGTACGTTTGCGAGCGGGACGAGATACCGTTCTTCGACAAATTTTTCGCTACCGAGTTCGCCTGCCTTGCTCCCGTAGAAGCGTTAAATCGCCTGGAGAAGATCCTCTCGCGTACCGAAACGGACGACGCCGACCTCTGCGAACGTATCGAAGAATTCATGAGGCTCGGACAATACGCGAACGCGCGCGTAGCGCTCGACAGACTGCGCGACGACAACGTTCGCGTCGCCTATCGCGACAAGATAGACGTCCACGAGGAATTCATCTCTCACGGCAACTACCGCGAAGCGGGCGTGAGATTCTGGGAAAAAGGACTCTACGACGACGCACGCGAAATGTTCGCCCTTTCAGGCGACAAACTCCTCATAGAGTTCATGGAAGCCTGCCTCGATAACGACGACCGCGCGCTCGACTACGACATAGTACGGTATTTCACCGACGTGGGCAACAACGACGTCGCTTATAAACTCATTCTGAGCACCGTAAGGCGCGACCTCGAAGAAATAAGAAAAACTCAATCCTCTCTCAACGCCGCTTTCAAAGCCTTGAGAAGATCAAAGGAGAAAAAATATGGACAATAACGACGTCAGGACACTTATAGAAGCGTTCAGAGGCTACCGCGAACTGATAACGCCCATTCAAGCCAATCTCAACGAATTCGTGGCGACCTACGAAGGCATGCGCAACGACATAGAGAAACTTAACGGCGCTTTTCAGGGCGATCTCAAAGGAAATCTCGACAAGATATACCGCACCTTATCCGCGCAAGCCGAGAAAGCCACCGATCTTTCGTCCAGGATAGACCGTTTCGTGACGGTAGCGAACAAGTACACCGCCGACGCCGAAAAGCTGATGTCGCTCATGGAGAAGATATCTTCGAGGCTGGAAGCGGTGCGCGATACGGAAGCGAAAGCGGAAGCGCAACTGGCGCGGTTGGACGGGCTTCTGGAGGAAAAACGTAAAAATTACAACGTCAAGGATCTCGAAAAAATGCTCGAAACCTATAACGACAACGTAGGAAAGATGAGCGATTTCGTCAACAATTCCGTGGCGGGCAACATCGCGCAGAGCAACCGCACTTTACAGGACATCAAGAGCTCCAACGACCAACTGGTCAAGGAGCTCGCGGGCGAACGCAAATCGGTGGAATCGCTCGCCGCGGCTTCGCGCGAAACGAGCCGTTTACTTCAGAAAGTGGTCGAACAGAACGACGTAAACGAAGCCTATATATACGAAATACTCGATAAATGGGCGGCGAGCCGCAAGGTACGCACGAGGAAGAAATAGATGGCTTTCCATAAGCTCAAGCAAAAACGCGGCGTGAGCGCCGCGCCCGAAACGGGCGACCGCCTCAAGGACTTACACGCCGCAATAGTACACGACGACGACGGACTTATGCTCAGATTGCTTACGGCGGACGCATCTCTCGCCGCGCACGCTTTCGGCAGATTCCCCCTGCTCAGTCTGTGCTATATGTACCGTAGTCGGAAAATCGTCCGTAAATTCGCCCCGCGTTTACGCGCGCACGGCGACAATTACTCCGTTTCTCCGGAATACCCCGACGATTACAGAAAATTCCGCGAGCTGGCGGGAAGAAGTTTAAGGCTTTTCCGCGAAGGTTTCGTGACTTACGCGGATATGCTCGCCGTGATAGGCGACGCTCCCGCTCTGCGCGCAGAGCTCGGCGCGAAGCCCTCCGAAGAACAGGCGGAACGCATTGCGAAGATATACGAGCTTACTTCCAAAAGAAAAGTCCGCGTGAAAGCAAACGGCGTTTCGATACCGCGTTCGCGGAAGATGAACGCCATGCAAATAACGGCGATCGTGCTCATAGCTTTTTTCGGGCTCGGCGTGGCGGGCGGCGCGCTCGGCGCGTATTATGCGGTACCCGCCGCTTTCGGGGGGGACGGGAGCTCCGGCGCTCCCATTCTCATAGGCAACGCCGAACAATTCCTTTTCGCGGCGGGCGATACTCAAAAAAGATATTTCCGACTCACAGAGGACATAGTAGTAGACGCTTCCGCTTACGACGGACTGAACGTACTGTCCGATATCGACTGCGACGGACACACGATCCGGGTCATTTCCGACGGCTCTCCCCTTTTCGGGGATATCTCCGGTAAACTCCGTAACGGCATTTTCGATTTCGGCGAAATCAATATCGAATATTCTACCGATTCCGCCCTTCTTACGCGCACGGTAACGGGCGCCGCAGAGCGCATAACGCTCAAGGCGAACGGATCGTTAACCGATACTTCGGGTAACGAAACCGTATATTTCGG